>WTIW01000052.1:0-13355 GCA_011526385.1 Pelagibacteraceae bacterium
TTTTTATTAATTTTTTAAATTTATTTAAATTCCATTTTTTTTTATCTTTTGCCCAAAAAATATTAATTCTTGATGCATTCTTTTTTAAAAATGGAATTTCACTTTCAGAAATATTTCTTATACCAAAGGAAATAACAGAAACATTTTTGTAGTCCAAACATCTTCTAATTGCAGAAGCATGAGAAAATTTTTCACCCTCATAGCTATCTCTTAAATCAGCATGAGCATCAAAGTGTAATAAGCAAATATTTTTAAATTTTTTAGTAAAAGGTATCAAACAACCGGGGGTTATTGAGTGCTCACCTCCCAATGTAAGAGGAAATAATTTTCTTTTTAAAATTTGTTCATTAATTTTTCCCATATCGCTTAAAGCTTTTTTGATGCTTTTATTTATTCGGAAAGGTTTTAATGTCTTTATTCCTATTTTTTTATAGGGTTCACAGTTTAATTCCTCATCATAAAGCTCAACTTGATGAGAGGCATTTATAATTTCTTTAGGTCCATTTTTTGTACCACCTCCATAACTTACTGTTTTTTCTAAACCGAAGGGAACAACAATAGCTTTTTCCTTAAAATTGAATTTATTATCAACTCCTAAAAAACCTTTTTTGTTAGATAAATAATTCAATTTTAACCAAATATTTTAGAAAAATTTTTTCGAGTTCTGTTTTTCCACTCTTCTTTATGATAGGCGTCACTCGCAATAAGAGGTAGCACTGTTGTTGCTTCTGCAAATACCATTTGTTCCTGAGTTACATCTACTTTACCCCAAGAACTTGCCTCCTTTAAAGTTGAACTACTGCAAGCTCCATCCCTAGAATCTGCAACGGTAATTTGAACTGCGTACTTATGCATATCTACTTCTTTACCTAAGAGTTCAGCACATATTACAGTATCTTGAATAAAGTTTTTTGGCACTCCTCCACCAATCATAAATAGTCCTGAACCTTTTGATCTTATTTTAATTTCAGTTAATTCTCTGAATTCTCTAATAGAGTCTATTGTTATGTGTTTATCTGGATTTCTCTCTTGGTGCATAACTAAACCAAATCCTGCACTAGAGTCAGTGAAAGCAGGACAAAAAATTGGAACATTGTTATCATAGGCTAATTCAATTAAGGAGTCTTTTTTCTTCGAATTAGTTTTTAAGTATTTTCCTATTTCATAAATAAATTCTCTTGAAGTATAACTTCTAGGCTCAAGTTTATCTGCTATCTCACCTATAGTTTTATCACACATTTGTAACTCGTCTTCATCTATGTAAGTATCATATATTCGATCGATATAATTTTCTCTTAGCTCAGTATCATTTTGAAATTGGGAACCTTGATAATGTTTAAAACCCAGAGCTTCAAAAAAATCCATGTCTATTATTGATGCTCCAGTTGCAACAATAGCATCAACCATATTATACTTAACTAAATCTCTATATACATGCATACAGCCTGCAGCCGATGTCGATCCAGCTAAAGTTAAAAAAATCGTACACTCTTTATCTTTTAACATTTCATTATATATTTTAGCTGCATTTGCAGTTTCTCTTGATACAAAAGACATTTTCTCCATTGAGGAAATAATGGGTCTTGCATCAAATTTTGTAATATCAATATGTTCAATTTCCTTACTAAGGAAATCTTTTTTTCTATTATGAGATAAGTTTTTATTTTCTGACATTAAGCAACAAGAAACTCTTTCATCGCTTCTTTGTTATACATTGTCATTATAGGATCATCTTCAACTTCAAAAATTTGTTCTGAATAAAAGCCATTGAATTGGGTTCGAAATGTTAATCCATAGGCCCCAAGTTGTCCTAATTCTATATAATCATTTTCTTTTATATTATTTGGTAAAATAAAAGGTCCTTTCATGTAGTCCATGCTATCACAAGTTGGGCCATAAAAGTCGAAGGAGGTTAATTTTTTTGAAATTATCCTTCCATTTGTAATTATTTTAGATGGGTAAACAATATTTGGAGTGCCTGCATCAAATAAAGTTCCATACGTTCCATCATTAATATAAAGTTTTTGTTTTTTTCTTAAATTTACTCTTACGATTGTTGATCCACTTTCGGCTACAAGTGCTCTTCCTGGTTCACAAATTATTTCTGGTAATTTTTCTAATTTTAAATTTTTTAAGCCTTTTTTTATTTCATCAAAATATGATTGCATAGTTTGTGGAACTAAATCAGGATAAATTGTTGGAAAACCACCACCTACATTTATTACATCAGGAATAATTTTTGTCTTTTTAATTATATTTCCAATTTCCGAAATTCCTTTAGCATATGATATTGGATGCATGCATTGTGATCCCACATGAAAACTTAAACCAATTTTTCTTGCATATTGTTTTGTTAATCTTAAAAGTCCAATAGCCTCAGAAGTAAGTGCTCCAAATTTTTTTGATAAATCTATTTCTGCATGTTCATTAGATACTGATACTCTTACAAATAATTCTAAATCTTTTGCTTGATTAGTACTTTCAATAATTTTTATTAGCTCATCTTTAGTATCTAATGCAAAGGTTTTAATATTATGTTTAAAATAAGCTTCTTTAATGCTCTCTCTACTTTTTACTGTGTGCATATAAGAGCATTTAATGTTTGGGTTTAATTGTTTTACTGTTTCGATCTCTTTTATTGAAGCTACATCATAGTTTGTTATGCCACTTTCAAGTAGAGCTTTTAAAACTATTGGATGAGGATTTGTCTTAACTGCATAAAGAACTTTTCCTGGAAACTTACTTTGGAAGAATTTTGAGGCTAATTGTATAGATTTTTTTCTTATACAATAAACAGGTTCTGTTGGTTTCAGCTGATTTACTAATTCGTCAACTGATTTAAATTTTTGCATCTTTTTGCTCCAAAAAAAAATTTAATAAAAAAAACCGCATAACAGGTATGCAAGTTTCATATAAAGTGAGCATTTATGGGATATGTTGCTTAAAGTAAAGTAAATAATGCTATTGAAATTGAAATAATTATCTCCATATATGCGCTATGCCAGATTTGGAAAACATAAAAAAAATAAGCGAATTTGAAGATAAATCTCTTCTTCTAGTTGATGATGACAATCCTTTCAGAGAAAGGCTTGCAAGAGCGATGGAAAAGAAAGGCTTTCAGGTTTCACAAGCTGAAGGTGTAAAAATTGGTATAGAGTCAGTCAAAACTAAAAAACCTGCTTTTGCAGTTGTAGACCTAAGACTAAATGATGGAAATGGACTAGAGGTTGTAAAAGAAATCCAAAAAAACAATTCTGATAGTAGAATCGTAATGTTAACTGGTTATGGAAACATTCCAACAGCAGTTGCTGCAATTAAAGAAGGAGCTATCGATTATCTTGCAAAACCTGCTGATGCAGATGACGTTGAGAAAGCCTTATTAGCAGATCCAAATAAAAAAGCTGCTCCACCAGAAAATCCAATGTCAGCAGATAGAGTAAAATGGGAACATATTCATAGAGTTTTTGAACTTTGCAATAGAAATGTATCTGAAACTGCAAGAAGACTTAAAATGCACAGAAGAACTCTTCAAAGAATTCTTTCAAAAAGATCCCCTAGATAAAATTTCTTAATTTAATTACTTTATTTACAATTACTGTTAATAGTAAAATTTTAAATAATTCTGCATAAAGAAAAGGAAACATTCCAAGCTTTAGTATTGGTTTATCCCAACCTATTAAAGTACCAAGCCAAAGTAAACCAAATGCATAAATTAAAGATGTGGATAGTAAAATTTTAATAAAATTTAGAACATAATTCTTGCTGTATTGAAAATAACCCGCAAGCATACAAGCAAAAATAAATCCGATTAAATATCCCATTGTTGGTCCAACAAAGTACGCTAATCCAACTCCTTTTTCAGGCGAATTAGAAAATACAGGTAATCCAGAAATTCCTTCAATCAGATATAGCCCAACGGTTGCAACTCCAACTTTATATCCAAATGCAATACCCAATAACACTACAACGAAAGTTTGCATTGTCATTGGAACTGGATAAAAAGGAATTTTAATCTTTGCTGATATAGTCAATAGAATTGAACCTACGAAAGCAATTAAAATTGTTTTTAATATTTTATTTGTGTAAATTGATTTTGTAAGTTCCATAAATAATTTAATACTATTTTAATTAAGAATAATCCACTTTTTTATTCACAGGCTATTTTACAAATATTAACTTAGCATTTTTTGAGATAAAATATTTAATGTCTAAAATAAATAAAAACGACCATTTTTATTTAATTGATGGATCAGGTTATATTTTTAGAGCATATTATGCACTTCCTCCTTTAACAAGAAAAAGTGATGGTTTACCAGTTGGGGCTGTTAGTGGATTTTGCAATATGCTTTTTAAACTTTTAGAGGACTCGAAATCTAAAGATAATAAAGATAAACCCACACATTTTGCAGTTATTTTTGACTCAGCTAGAAAGAATTTTAGAAATGAGATTTATTCTGATTATAAAGGCAACAGATCAGATGCACCAGATGATCTAATCCCACAGTTTGAATATATTCGAAAATCAGTACTTGCATTTAATTTGCCATCTATAGAGCTTTTAAATTATGAAGCAGATGATTTAATTGCAACTTATGTGGAGCAAATTTTAGAAAAAGGAGCCAAGGCTACAATTGTTTCCTCAGACAAAGATCTCATGCAGCTTTATAAAAAAAATGTGAGAATTTATGATCCCATGAAGAATAAATTTATTAATGAGGAAGATGTGAATAAGAAATTTGGTGTAAAAGCAGATAAAGTTATAGATGTTCAAGCCTTAGCAGGAGATAGCACTGATAATGTTCCGGGAGTGCCTGGTATTGGAGTAAAAACAGCAGCTGAATTAATTAAAGAATATGGTGACTTAGAAAATCTTTTGAAAAATGCAAAAAAAATTAAGCAAAATAAAAGAAGAGAAACTCTTATAGAAAATAAAGATAAAGCAATAATCAGTAAAAAACTTGTTACTTTAAAAAAGGATGTTCCAGTCAAAAATCAAATTGAAGAATTTGTACTTAAAGACATAGACAGAGAAAAACTCTATAATTTTTTAAGAGAGATGGAGTTTAATAGATTATTAAGCTCAGCAATTTCTACTTATGGAGAAACAGAATTCTCACAAACTAAAAATGAAATTAATAATGAGAAGAAAAACTCTAAAATTTCAAAGGAAAATTATTTTTTAATTAAAACTGAGGATGAAGTTAAAGATTGGTTAAAAGCCGCTGAAGAAATTGGTGAGTTTGCAATTGATACTGAAACAACTTCTTTAGATGCTCACCAAACAAACCTAGTTGGTATTTCCATATCGTATGCAATTGGCAAAGCTTGCTACATCCCAATCTCCCATAAAGATTATAAAAATTTAAATGAAGAAAAGATTATAAAAATTTTAAAACCTTTTTTAGAGGATCATAGTATAAAAAAAATCGGTCAGAATATAAAATTTGATTATATTATTTTTTTTAAAAGAGGCATTGATATGAATAGTATGGAAGATACAATGCTAATGTCCTATGTTTTAGATGCGGGAAAAAACAGACATAACATGGACACCCTTTCTGAAATTCATTTAGAACATAAAACAATTCAATTCAAAGATTTGGTAGGAACAGGAAAAAAACAAATTAATTTTTCCGAAGTCGATGTAAATATTGCCAAAGACTATGCTGCCGAAGATGCTGATATAACTTATCGTTTATATAAAATTTTTTCAAATTCGTTAAAGACTGAAAATCTTACAAACATTTATGAAATATTTGAAAAACCTTTAATTAAAATTTTAGCCAAGATGGAGATTTTAGGAATTAAACTTGATGAAAAGTCTCTTAAAAAATTATCAGTAAAATTTGATAAAAAAATCAAAGAATTAGAGCAACAAATTTTTAAGTTATCAAAAAAAGAATTTAATATTGGATCAACCAAACAACTCGGTGAAATAATGTATAATGAATTGAAAATAGCATCATTAAAGAAAACAAAAAAAGGAAGTTTTGCAACAAGCGCTTCTGTTCTAGAAGACCTTGCATTTAAAGGACATGATTTCCCAAAATTAATTTTAGAATGGAGACAAACAAGCAAATTAAAGAATACATACTCAGATACTCTGCCAGAACATATAAATAAGAAAACAAATAGAATTCATACTTCATTTTTACTTGCAGCAACTACAACTGGAAGATTAGCCTCTAGCGATCCAAATTTACAAAATATACCAATTAAAACAGAAGAGGGAAAAGATATCAGAAAAGCTTTTATTGCAGAGAAAAATAAAAAATTAATTTCGGCAGATTATAATCAAATAGAAATGAGAATTTTAGCTGATTTAGCAGATGTTAAAGAGCTAAAAAAAGCTTTTATTAATAATGATGATATTCATTCTCTAACTGCCAGCCAGGTTTTTGGAGTGAACATAAAAAAAGTAAATCCAGAGATGCGTAGAAAGGCAAAAGCAATAAATTTTGGAATAATTTATGGTATTTCTCAATATGGTTTAGCAAAACAAATAGGAGTATCAAATTTGGAAGCTGAAGATTTTTTAAATTCTTATTTTTTAAAATTTCCAGAAATTAAAGAATATATGTCTGAGACGATAAAATTTTGTAGAAAAAGTGGTTACGTGAGCAATATATTTGGAAGAAAAACTCATATAACAGGAATTAACGATAAAAATTTTAATGTAAGAAATTTTCAGGAAAGAGCCGCTATAAACGCACCTATTCAAGGATCAGCATCAGAAATAATGAGATTAGCAATGATTAGATTGAATGAGAAAATTAATGATGAAAAAAATCAAAGTTTTAAAATGCTTTTACAAATCCATGATGAGCTTATATTTGAAGTAGATGAAAAAAAATTAAACCAGTGTTCTAAAATAATAAAAGAAACAATGACCAGTGTTAAGGATAGTAACTTGCACTCATTTTCTATACCATTACTTGTTGATGTAAACTCAGGAGAAAATTGGGGTCAACTCCATTAACGAACAATTAATTGCCCAAATTTAAACATTTTAGTATTTATATAAATAACAATGAAACATACTATTGCACTTGTAGATGACGATAGGAATATTTTAACGAGCTTAAGTATCGCTTTAGAAAAAGAAGGCTTTAAAATTCAAACATACTTGGATGGGGAAAGTGCTCTAATAGGTTTATCCAGAACCCCTCCAGATCTTGCAGTCATCGATATCAAAATGCCAAGAATGGATGGTGAGGAATTATTAAAAAAATTAAGAAAAAAAACTTCAATGCCAGTTATTTTTTTAACATCTAAGGATGAGGAAGTGGATGAACTTTTAGGATTAAAACTTGGAGCAGACGATTTTGTAAAAAAATCAGGAGGTTTTTCTACGAAAGTATTAATTGAGAGAATTAGAGTACAACTAAGAAAAAAAGATAACAATATTGAAGAAAATAAAAATATTATTTCGCATGGAAAATTAAGATTAGACCCTTCCCAACTTGAGTGTGAGTGGGATGGTAAAGAGTTACCTGATAAATTAACAACAACCGAGTTTTTAATTGTGAAAGAATTAGCAAAAAGACCTGGAATTATTAAAGAAAGATCACAATTAATGGATGTTGCTTATAGAGAAGATACAGATATTGAAGATAGGACTATAGACAGTCACGTTAAGAGAATAAGAAAAAAATTTAAGAAGATAGATCCTAACTTTTCAGCGATTGAAACTAGATACGGAAGTGGATATCGTTGGAATGTTAAATAATGTTGAGTCGTTTTCTTAAAAATTTATCTATTTTAAAAAAATTTTTATTTATTAATTTTCTAGTTTTTTTAATCTTTAGTTTGCTAACTTTAATCTATTTAAATACAATTCAACCATCTCTTATAAAAGATAAAACTTCAAATCATATAAAAACACTTAACAATACAATTGAAAATATAAATCGATTAAATATTCAATTTAATGAAAAAGAATTGAAAAGTTTTTTATTTTCAACGAGATTTTTATTTCAAAGTCTTGATCGAGTTCAATTTTTTGATGAAAACTATAAATTAATTGGAGATACAGATACTCTTGATTTAGATCCAAGAGCCTTTTCTCAAAAATTAGAAATTGTTGAAATGGATGATTTAAACCAAAATAAAGAAAAAATTTATAGTGAAGAAAAAAGTGAAAAAACAAAAAAAAACTCAAAAATAATTGATATTTTAAATCAATATAAAAATTCTAAAGATTTTGGAAAACCATTTACTTTTACTGATGATAATTATGATCAATTTCTACTTACTACAATTAAAAATGTTTTGGTTGATAAAAAAAATGTTGGCTTCATCGCTGTTACTGAGAATGCAAATGATGTTAAAGCAGCTATAAATGAGAGAAAAGTATTTATTTTAAGAACAGCATTTGTTGTTGGTATTGTTATTTTGATTTTCTCATTTGTTTTAAATAGGTATTTTTTAAAACCAATTAAAAATCTAGTAACCTATACAAATCAAATTAAAGATAAAAGTAATCAAAAATCAAATATAGAGACTATTAAAAATAGAAATGATGAAATAGGAACTTTATCAAAATCACTAGGAGAAATGACTGATGAGTTGCATAAACGAATTACAACTGCAGAAAATTATTCAACAGATTTATTGCATGAAATAAGAAACCCACTTGCATCATTAAAAAGTGCATCTGATATAATTTCAGAAACAGATGATAAATCTCAGAGAAATAAATTAATAAAAATTGTATCTCACGATGTTGAAAGAATAGAAAGATTAATAACTGATTATTCTCAAATGTTAAGAGATGAAGCTGCAATTACATCTGAAAAAATGAAAAGAATAGATTTAGTTGAAATAGTTAAATCTGTAGTTGATGATTTTAATAGCATTTATGACTCAAAAAAATCGATTGGAATAAAATTAAAGACCAATGGTTCAAAAAATTATTCAATACTTGGAATTGAAAATAGGATTGAACAAATTACTGCAAATTTATTGGAAAATTCAATTTCATTTAGTGATAAAAATCAGGAAATTTTAGTTGAGATATTTAATAAAGATGAAGATAAAATAGCACTGGTGGTATCAGATCAAGGGATTGGTTTTACTGAGAAAGATACAAATAAAATCTTTAATAGATTTTATAGTAATAGGCCCCAAAAATTTGGGGAACATTCAGGATTGGGCTTAAATATAGTTAAAAACCTAGTAGAACTTCACAACGGTCAAATAACTGCATCAAATAACAAAGATAAAGGTGCTCGTATTGAGATTAATTTTCCCAAAGCTTAATTGATTGTTGATTTATAATTTAATTTCTATAAATCGTTCGCATGGAAGATTTTAAAGTAAAAGATATCACCCAAGCTGAATTTGGAAGAAAAGAAATTTCTATTGCCGAAACAGAAATGCCAGGCCTTATGGCATTAAGAGAAGAATATGAGGGAAAAAAACCTTTAGATGGAGCTAGAATTATAGGTTGTTTGCATATGACTATACAAACAGCAGTTTTAATTGAAACATTAGCAAAGCTTGGAGCAGATGTTAGATGGTCTTCTTGTAATATTTTTTCTACACAAGATCATGCAGCCGCAGCTATAGCTAAAGCAGGAATACCGGTTTTTGCATGGAAAGGTGAAACAGAGGAAGAATATTGGTGGTGTATAAAACAGACTATCGAAGGTAAGAAAGATTGGAAACCAAATATGCTTTTAGATGATGGTGGAGATTTAACAGCATTAATGCACAAAGATTACAAAGAATTATTAAAAGATATTAAAGGTGTATCAGAAGAAACTACCACAGGAATTAAAGCTCTGAAAAAAATGGAACAATCAGGTGAGCTATTGGTTCCTGCAATAAATGTTAATGACTCAGTTACAAAATCAAAATTTGATAATTTGTATGGTTGTAGAGAAAGTTTAGTTGATGGAATTAGAAGAGCAACTGATGTGATGATGTCAGGTAAAGTTGCAATTGTTGCAGGTTTCGGTGACGTTGGAAAGGGAAGTGCCGCATCTCTTAGACAGAGTGGTGCAAGAGTGATGGTTACTGAAGCAGACCCTATTTGTGCGCTCCAAGCATCAATGGAAGGTTACGAAGTCGTTTTGATGGATGAAGCAATTGAAAAAGCAGATATAGTTGTAACTGCTACTGGAAATAAAGATATTGTTACAGCTGATCACATGAGAAAAATGAAAGATAGATCAATTTTATGTAATATTGGACACTTTGATAATGAAATCCAAGTTGATGCGCTAAGAAATTATAAATGGACAGAAATTAAACCTCAAGTCCATGAGATAGAGCTCAATGACAAGAAAAGAATTATACTGTTAGCAGAAGGAAGACTTGTTAATTTAGGATGTGCAACAGGACACCCAAGCTTTGTTATGAGTGCCTCATTTACTAACCAGGTAATTGCTCAAATTGAATTATGGAACAATTCTTCAAAATATGAAAACAAAGTTTATGTTCTGCCAAAAAATTTAGATGAAAAAGTAGCAAAACTACATTTAAAAAAGGTTGGTGCAAAACTTACCGAGTTAACAGAAGACCAGGCTGAATATATTGGCGTTGAAACAAAGGGACCTTATAAACCAGATGCCTATCGCTACTAACAGTAGCAGATTAAATATCTCTAAAGAAAAAGATACAAAAAAAACTGCAGAAATATTTTCAAAAAATATTCAAAAGGGTGATGTAGTTTTTTTTTATGGAGAAGTAGGTGTAGGTAAAACAACATTCATTAAATATTTGATTAATCATCTTCAAAAAAAAAATGATGAAGAATTAACAGAAATACCAAGTCCCACATTTAGCATTTTAAATGAATATAAATTAAGTGAAATTGAGATTGTTCATCTTGATCTTTATCGATTAAAAAATAAAGAGGAATTAGAAAATCTCTCAATATTTGAGGATAAATCTAATAAAATTTTATTAATTGAGTGGCCAGAATTAATAAAAGAAAAACCAGATTCTACTATTGATCTGTATTTTAAATATGATGAAGATTTAAATTCCAGGTTTTTAATTATACCTTCTGAATATCAATACAAATTTGAAGATGAAATTAAATAAATACAAAAAATTATCTGGAGATGCATCGTTTAGATCTTTTTATAGGACAAAAAGTTCAATAATTGTTTACAGTAAAAAAAATAAAATTAGTAATTTGTTAATTTATGACGCAGTTAATAAATTACTTAATAGAAATAAAATTATTGCTCCTAAATTAATTTCAAACCAATACAGTAAAAACTTCATAGAAATAGAGGATTTTGGTGATGAAACAGTATTTAATCTAATATCCAGGAATAAGAGAGACAAGGTTTTAGTCTTTAAAAAAATTTTAAATTTGCTGATTAAAATCCAAAAAATTAAAAATGTTAAAATTAAAACATTTAAAAAAAAATATTATCAAATTCCAAACTATACAAATAAAAAATTATTAGACGAGGCTGGTCTATTTTATGAATGGTATTTAAAAAAAAATCTAAATTTAAATAATAGAAAAAAAATAAAATCAGAATTAAACAATATATTTAAAAATTTATTAAACAAATTAGAGTTAAAAAAAAATGTTTTTGTTCATAGAGATTTTCATATTTCAAATATAATGGTTAATAACAACAAGCTAGCTTTGATAGACAGCCAAGATGCTGTGTTTGGAAATCAAGCCTATGATTTAGCATCTTTGATAGATGATGTAAGAATTGAAACAAGTTTAAAATTCAAAAAAGAACTCCTAAAGGAATATTTTAAGATTAATAAAAATATAAATAAAAAAAAATTAATAAATGATTTTGAAATTTTATCAGTGTTAAGAAATTTCAAAATAATTGGTATATTTAAAAGACTTTCAATAAGAGATAAAAAACATAAATATTTAAAATTAATTCCATATGCATGGAAATTAATTAACAACAGAATTAATAATTCTAATTTTAAAGAATTAAATTCTTTTTTAAAAAAATTAAAATATAAAAAATGAAGATTGAAACTGGGTTAATTCTTTGTGCTGGATTTGGTAAAAGAGTTGCACCTTTAACAGATAAAACTCCAAAACCTCTCTTAAAAATAAAAAATAATGTTTTATTAGATAAGTCAATAAATTTTTTAGAAAAGTGTGGGATAAATAAAATAAAAATCAATACACATTATTTAGCACAAGAAATTGAAAATTTTATCAGAGCACAAAATTATAAAATAAAAATTGAAATATCATATGAAAATGAAATTTTAGATACAGGTGGAGGGATTAAGAACTTAATAAAAAATGAAGTTGATGAAAATTTTCTTGTTCTTAACCCAGATACAATTTGGAATGATAAATATTTAGACGAAGTAGTTCAAATGAAAAACCTTTTTTTTAAAAACAATTTAAATAATATTTTATTACTTGTTAAAAAATCAAATAGCTTTGATAAAAGATTTAATGGAGATTTTGATTTAAATGAAAATTTGATCTCAAATAAAAGTAAAAATTATATTTTTACAGGATGCCAAATAGTAAATAAAAAAATTTTTAGCAAATTAAATAAAGACAAATTTTCAATGAATGAAATATGGTATGAAAATATAAAAAATGGACAGCTCTATGGTTATGAAAGTTTGAATGAATTTCTTCATGTTACAGATTTAGAGATGTATAATATGCTAAATAATTAAAATTTAATTAAATCTTTTGCTCTTGATTGATCAAGATATTTTGCCTCTATTAATTCTTTTTTTTCGTCAAATTTAAGCATCAAGGGGTTTCCGGTGGGAATTTCTAATTTAGTAATTTGATTATTATCTAACTGGAATAAAAATTTGCACATGGATCTAATAGAATTCCCATGAGCTGAAATCATTATGTTTTTACCCAAATTACTTTCAATTTTATTTTTATAATAGGGCATTACTCTTTCATAAGTGTCCTTTAGAGACTCAGTGTCTGGTAATTTTTCTTTTGGTATATCCTTATATGTATCAATATTTAGGGGATGATAAGGGCTGTTTCTATTTAGAGCTTCTGGTGGAGTGTCCCAAGATCTTCTAAAAATATGAATTTGTTCTTCACCATACTTTTTTTTCATTTCGTCTTTATTTAATCCAGTTAAAGCTCCATAGTGTCTTTCATTTAATTCCCAGGCTTTAACAATTTGATCATCTTTAATTCTCATAGTATTCAAAACAAGCTTAAGTGTATCAATTGAGCGTTTTTGATAGGAGCTGAAAAAATAATCAAACTTTATTTTAAGTTCCCTAATTAATTCTCCTGCTTTACAAGCTTCAAGTTTTCCTTGAGGTGAAAGTTCTACATCAACCCAACCCGTAAATTTATTTTCTAAATTCCATTGGCTTTGACCATGTCTAATTAATATTAGATGACTCATAAA
>WTIW01000052.1:13455-16903 GCA_011526385.1 Pelagibacteraceae bacterium
CACATTTATTTATTCCAAATAGGTCATTTGAAATTCCTGATTTATTTGGAAATCTAATTGGTGTATTATTATCTCTAATAATTTTAAAAGTATTCAATATTTGGAGGAAGAAAAATGAGTACATTTGATGAAAGACAAAAGGGATTTGAGAAAAAATTTGCTCATGATGAGGAAAAAGAATTTAAAATTAGTGCTAGAAGAAATAAGTATTTAGGAGAGTGGGCATCGAAAATTATGGGTAATAATGAGGATCAGACTAAAGAATATATTCAATCGGTTATAAAAGCAGATTTTGCTGAAGCGGGCGATGAAGATGTTTTCAGAAAAATTCAGGGTGACCTAAAAAATTTTAATATTTCTGATGAAGATATAAGATCAAAAATGAATGAAATGAATGAAAAAGCTAAATCTGATTTTAGCTAAATTAGGTTTTTTTATTTTTTTTGTATTTAATCCTTTTGTTCAAGCAGATGAATTAATTTCAAAAAATATATCTGTAATTGATGGTGACACCATTCTTCTAGAAAATAAAAAAATTAGATTTTCAGGGATCGATGCACCAGAAAGCTTTTTTAGGGGAAAAAAACAGACTTGTTTACTAAATTCGATAAAAATATTTTGTGGCGAAGTATCTAAGGAGAAATTAGAAAAAAAAATTTCAAATAAAATAGTCAAATGCATTCCTGAAAAAGAAAAAGATTTTTATAATAGAATTTTGGCAGAATGTTTCATTAATGGAAGTGAGAGTTTATCAATATTCATGGTTAAAAATGGCTATGCATTTGACTATCCAAAGTATTCAAAAAAAAAATATGCCACTTTTCAAAACTTTGCAAAAGAAAACAAATTAGGACTGTGGAAAATGAAATTTGAATTTCCTTGGATCTGGAGAAAAAAAAATAGATAAATTATAAATTAATTTGTGATTCGTTATAAAATTTTATTATTATTTTTTTTACTCTCAATTATTTCAGCATGTTCATCAGTTCCAAAAAATACTGCTGATGGATGTTCTATCTTTTCAGAAAAATATTTTTGGTACAAACATTCGAAAAAAGCTGAAAAAAAATGGGGTACCCCGATCTATTTGCAGTTAGCAATAATAAAAATGGAGTCTGATTTTGACTGGTTAGCAAAACCTCAAAGACAGAAAATATTTAAAGTTATTCCATACAAAAGACCTTCAAGTTCATTTGGTTATTCTCAAGCAGTTAAAGGCACATGGAAGCAATATAAAGAGGATACTGGTAATAAATTTGCCTCTAGAGCGAGTTACAAAGATAGTGTTGACTTTATTGGCTGGTATACAAATAAAACAAAATCTATTTTAAAAATTCCTCTAACTGATGCTTTTAGACAGTATCTTGCGTATCATGAAGGTTGGGGTGGGTACAAAAATTATAAAAATAATCAAAAAGTAATACTTTTGGCTAAAAAAGTAGAAAATAATTCAAACAAATACAAAAAACAACTAGAAGATTGCAAAAGTTCTCTATCCACAAAAAGATATATTTTATTTTAAACTAACTTATCAAATTGGGTTTTTTTATAATTTTAAAATTTTATTACAAAATAAAAATTTGTAAAAAAACATGTGAAAAATTTTTTAATAATACATATTATTTTAATTTTTATTTTAAATTCCTGTGCGGGGATGCCAAAGTATACATCTGTTCCTGTAAATCCAAATAATTTATGTGATATTTTTAATCAAAAAACTCATTGGTACTTCCATACAAAAAAGTCTGAGGAAAAATGGGGAACACCAATTCATGTTCAAATGGCAATCATTCATGGTGAGTCTGGATTTAATTTTATCGCACGACCTGGGAGGAAGACATTATTAAATAATAATAAACCATACAAAAGATTATCGTCTGCATTTGGTTATGCACAAGTTTTGGATGGCACATGGAAAATGTATAAAAAAGAAACAGGAAAAAGAGTTGCTTTGAGAAATAGCTTTAAGGATAGTACTGATTTTATTGGCTGGTATACCTCAAAATCAAAATCGATATTAAATATTTCTCAGCAAGATGTGTACAATCAATACTTAGCTTATCATCAAGGTTGGGGCGGATACAAAAAGGGAGTAAAAAAACAAGCAATCAAAAATTATGCACAAAAAGTGTCAAAGCAAGCTGCTAAGTATAAAGGTCAGCTATCTGAGTGCAGAAGTAATTTAGAAGAAAAAGTAAAAAAAATAAAAACTAATTAAGCTGTTTTTTAAGCTCTAAATCGACCGCATCAATTCTTTTAGTATTTTTTGCTAATGCTAAATACATTGTAGGTGTTACATAAAGAGTAAAAAAAGTGGATATTATCATGCCACCTAAAATAGTAGATCCCACTGCCAATCTCGATCCTTCTCCCGCACCTGGTCCTATATTTCCTATAACAAGTGGAAGCATCGCAATCATTGTACTTAATGATGTCATTATTATTGGTCTTATTCTAAGTTTACACGCTTCTTTAACTGCATTTTCTAATTTTGCCCCAGTAGTTCTAATTTGGTTAGCATAATCTACAATTAAGATACTATTCTTTGTTGATATACCAATTAGAATAACCAATGCTATTTGAGAAAAAATATTAATTGAACTATTTAAAAATAAAATAAATACCAATCCTCCAAAGACTGCAAGTGGAACTGTTAAAATAATAATGAAAGGATGAACAAATGAATTAAAGGTAGCAGCCATAACCAAATAAGCAGTAATCAAAGCTAAAGCAAAAATAATGTATATTTCATTACTTGTCTCTTTTAATTCCTCTGATTTTCCTTTCCATGTAATTTGATTTTGTGGCGCAACTTCATTTAATGTGTTTTCAAAAAATTTCATTGCTTCAGCTAAACTGTAATTTTCATCTATAGCTGCTGAAATTGTCACTGCTCTTTGCCTATTGTACCTTGGCAAAGCTTCTGCTGTACCTTTTTCTTTAAAGTCAACTAAACTTGCTAGTGAAACTAATTTACCTGTGGTTTCTGATCTAACATGAATTTTAGAAATACCATCTTTATTTCTTCTATCAGCTAAATACTGTTGAACTATAATTGGATATTCTCTACCCATTCTATTAAATGTGGTAACTCTTTTTCCTCCGTAAAAAGTCTCTAAAGTACGACCTATGGTTTCTGTTGATACACCCAGGTCTTTTGCTCTATTTTTATTAGTTATAAGTTTCACCTCTGGTTTATTTTTTGTGTAATCACTTTCTATTCTTGAAAGATTTCTATTTCCTCTTAGCTTTCTTATTACTTCGTTTTGAATTTTTTCTAATTCTTCGTAACTTGTTCCATAAATAACCATTTGCACTGGCTTATTGTAACTTGAAACTCTTATTGATTGAGGTGATATTGGAAATGCAAATGTTTCTGGTACAGAAACTATTTGACCAATTGCCTCTCTCAAAACAGTTTGGCTTCCTTTCTCTCTATTTTTCCATT
>WTIW01000118.1 GCA_011526385.1 Pelagibacteraceae bacterium
ACACCAGAAGGTGGGGGCGGACCTAAGTATGGGAATATGTAGTTAAGATAAATCTATCGCAAATTTTTTTAAAACTTCAATTGGAATAAGTTTTAAAGTTTTCTCGTGTGTTTTTTTTAAAAAAATTGGACATCCTTTTCCAGCCTCAACTGCTTTTGCATACCAACTTGCACAAACACACCAACTATCACCATCTTTTAAACCAGGAAAACCAAACTCTGGATGAGGAGTTATCAAATCATTACCAGCTTCTTTAAGCCATTCAAGAATTTCATTATTAACTTTTGCACATACAGTATGCATTCCATGATCATTGTCATCTGTATTACAACAACCATCACGGTACCAACCTGTTAAAGGATTATTAGAACAATTTTCTAAATTTTCCCCTAAGACGTTTTTTTGTATTTTAGTCATTAAATATATTTGAAATTTTTTTATCTACCTCAAGATTAAAAGAAAAAGATCTTCTTTCACCTTCTTGTTTAAATGGATAAGCAGTATGCATTAAATAATTAGGGAATAAAATTAAATCACCTACTTTTGGCACATGATTATAAATACTTTTATTTAAAAATGACTTAGAGCCATGGATAAAATCAATAGTGCCATTGGTTTTAATTTTTTTGTTTCCTTTTGTTAAATTTTTTGGAATTTTTAAATATCCAACGCCCGATATATCTCCATTATGATAATGAATTGGATTATAATCATTCTTAAATTGTCTAACGATCCATAAATTTTTAATATTAATTTTTTTAGTTTTTTTATTAAGACTGCTTTGTAAAAATTTATTTATATTTTGATTAATAAATTTCTTTAAATTTTTATTTATAAATGAACTTGATAACTCAATTTCTTGTTCAACCTGTCCTACTAGCTTTTTTGAATAATCATTTTTTTTAGTTAAATTTTTATCTTTAATAATTTTTTCAAATTCATCATTTATTTTTTTGATAATTGATTTTGGAATTTTAAGTACAGCTATCTTAGGACCAAACGGACTTAAAACTTTCATTAAATTTTTGTTGGGTTGGGTTGCCCTTTATAAACTTCTTCAGGATCAAATTTTTTCTGATCTTCTTCAAAATTCATTTCTATATTTCTTGCATTATCAATTTTTCCCATTGGAACTGATCTATAAAAACATGATCTATAACCTACATGACAACTTGCACCTTCTCCAATATCAACTGTAATCCAAACAGCATCTTGATCATCATCAATTCTTATTTCTTTAACTTTTTGAACAAACCCACTTGTTTTTCCTTTGTGCCAAATTTGTTGTCTTGATCTACTCCAGTAATGAGCTTCTTTTGTTTCTATTGTTAATTTTAATGCCTCAACATTCATATATCCGTGCATCAAAATTTCTTTAGTTTTAGAGCAAGTGGTAATAACTGGAATTAAGCCATCATTATCAAATTTTGGCGATAATAACTTTCCTTCTTCTATCTCAGCGACATTTTCTCTTTTTTTAAACATATAAGACGCATTATCTAGCACATAAAATAATATATTAAATATTTTAAAAATAAGGATTTATATATATAAAAGCCGTTCATGAAATTAGTTAAAAACGAAAACGATAAAAATAAAGATAAAATTTCTGATGAAGAAGCTCAAGAAGCCTTTATCAAAATTCTAAAATGGATGGGTGAAGACCCTTCTAGAGAAGGTTTACTTGAAACTCCTAAGAGAGTTGTAAAAGCTTTTAAGGAATATTTTAAAGGATACAAAGAAGATCCAAAAGCCATACTTGATAAAACATTTGGTGATGTTGAGGGTTATGATGATATGGTTGTTCAGAAAAATATTTCTGTCCAAAGTCATTGCGAACATCATATGGCTCCAATTATAGGTATAGCTCATGTTGCATACATTCCAAAAGATAGAGTTGTTGGTTTAAGTAAACTTGCAAGAGTAGTTGAGGTATTTTCAAAAAGACTTCAAACCCAGGAAAGATTAACTATGCAAATTGCTACAACTTTAATGGAAGCATTAGATGCAAAAGGAGTTGCAGTAACCATAGACTCAACCCATCAGTGTATGACGATGAGAGGTATTAAAAAAGAACAAGCAACAACTGTAACTAATTATTATTTAGGACAATTTAAAGAAGATCTAAGTTTTCAGAATAGATATTTGCGATTTATTGCAAAATAATATTTATTAATCATCATGTCAGAAAATTTCAAAGCTTTGGTGCTGAGCCAAGACGGAGAAAATTTTAATAGAGAAGTAAAATCTATTGATAAAAGTTTTTTAAAACACGGTGATGTAACTGTTAAAGTTCATTACTCAGGTTTAAATTATAAAGATGCATTAATTTTAAAAAATGGTGCAAGATTAGTTAAAGAATTCCCGCATATACCTGGAATAGATTTTTCAGGAACTGTAGAAGAGAGCAATCATAAAGACTTTAAAGAAGGTGATGAAGTTATTTTAACTGGTTGGAGAGTTGGTGAAATTTATTTTGGTGGTTATTCTCAATTTGCAAAAGTGAACGGTGATTTTTTAGTTAAGAAACCAAAAGACTTATCATTGAAACAATCTATGATTATGGGAACAGCTGGATTTACAGCGCTTCAGTGTTCATTTACTGCAAAGACTACAAGAGAAGAACTTTTGTTAGGTAAAAAAGTTGAAGAAGTGATTGTAAGTGGTGCATCAGGTGGAGTTGGTAGTATGGCTGTTATGATTTTAAATAAACTTGGAGCAAATGTTACAGCTGTAACTGGTAAAGAAAGTAATAAAGATTATTTAAAATCAATAGGAGCCAAAAACATTATAAATACTAGTGATTTAACAAATGATGCTAGACCACTTGATAAAGGATTGTGGGATGGAGCTGTTGATACAGTTGGTGGAAAAGTTTTAGAAAATATTTTAGCACAAACCAAAGATAGTGGAATAGTAGCTGCATGTGGAAATGCTACAGGTATAAAATTAAATACAACAGTTATGCCCTTTATTATAAGAGGTGTAAAATTGTGGGGAATTAATTCTGTTACTGCTTCTATAAAAAGAAGACAATTTTTATGGAATGAAGCTTCAAAATTAATTGATTTTGAATTGTTGAATAAATCAGTAAAAGAAATTAGTTTAGAAGAATTAATCGATGTTTATCCAAAAATGTTAAAAGGAGAAACATCAGGAAGATATATAGTTAATTTAGAAAAATAATATGGATTGGGATAAATTAAAAATTTTTCATGCAGTTGCTGAGGCTGGTAGTTTTACCAGTGCAACTGTTATATTAAATCTCTCTCAATCAGCTATAAGTAGACAAATTCAATCTTTAGAGGAAGATTTAAAGGTAAAATTATTTGAAAGACACGCTAGAGGCCTTACTCTTACTGAAAATGGTGAATATGTTTATAAAACTGCTCATGATGTAATTAGTAAATTAAAAGAGGTAGAAACATCTCTTGGTGATCAAAAAAATAAAGCCTCAGGTAAATTAACAATTACAACAGTTAGAAGCTTTGGAACACACTGGTTAACACCAAGAATTCAAGAATTTATGCAATTAAATCCAGAAATTGAAGTTGAGCTTATTTTTGACGATAAAGAATTAGATTTAAGCACTAGGCAAGCCGATATTGGGATCTTTATGAGAAGACCTAAGCAATTAAACTATATTCAAAAGAAATTAATAGATATTAATTACCATATATATGGTTCTAATAGGTATTTAGAAAAATATGGGATGCCAAAAACTATCAATGATCTAAATAAACATAGATTTATTTCATTTGGAAAAGGGGCTCCATCTCCAGTTTATAATCCTGATTGGGCTTTAAAAATTGGTATGAAAGATAATAAAAAGAGAAAATCTATTATGAAGGTAAATAGTGTAATGGGTTTACTTTTAGCAGTTGAAAGTGGAGTTGGATTAGCTGCATTACCTGATTATTTAGTATTTCAATCATCAAATTTAATAAAAGTATTACCAAAAGTAGAAGGGCCAATTACAGAAGCTCATTTTGTTTACCCTCAATCATTAAAAAATGTTGCAAGGGTCTCAACTTTTAGAAATTTCCTATACAGCAAGATCTCAGAGTGGAAATTTTAG
>WTIW01000075.1 GCA_011526385.1 Pelagibacteraceae bacterium
ATCATCTGGAAAACTATCAGCAACAATTGAAATGCTTTCGCTTTATATTGACCTTGGTAAAAGAAAAGTTTCAGAATTTGAGAATGAAAAAGCAAAAATTATGGATGATTTTATAAATGAAAACAAAAGCAACTTTAAAAGTGATAATTTAGCTATAACTGGAAAACTTAAAAAATGATTGATGTAAAATTATTATCTGGTGCATTAGGGGCAGAGATTTCAGGTATAGATTTGACAGATCTTTCTGATCAAAATTTTAAAAAAATAAATGATCTATTATTAGAACATAAAGTTATTTTTTTTAGAGATCAGCCTTTAAATTCTGATCAGCATATTGCTTTAGCATCAAAATTTGGTCCGCTAGAAACACATGCTTATGTTAAAGGATTAAGTGATTATCCTGAAATTGTAAGAATTATAAAAAAACCAGATGAAAAAACACAGTGGGGTGAAGGTTGGCACTCTGATGTAAGTTATAATGAAAAACCGACAAAAGCTGTAATTTTAAAATCTGTTAAAATTCCACCTGTTGGAGGAGACACAGTTTTTGCAAATATGGAACTTGCCTGGGAAACTTTAGATGAAAAAATTAAAAATAAAATTAAAGATAAAAAAGCAGTTCACTCATCAAGAGGGGGTGGTTTTTTTCTAGATAAATATAAAGCAATGGAAAGTAATGGTAATATGGATGAATATTCAAATACTCATCCAATTTTAAGAACACACCCAGAAACTGGTAAAAAAATTCTTTTTGTAAATTGGACTTATACCAAAGAAATAATTGGTATGGATGAAAAAGAAAGTGAAGAAACACTTAATTATTTATTTGAGCATCAAGCAAGGCTGGATCTTACTTGTAGATTTAAATGGACTGAAAATGCAGTTGCTATTTGGGATAATAGAAGCGTTCAACATTATGCTATTGCAGATTTTTTCCCTGGTAAGGGATTAGGTTTTGAAAGAATAATGGATAGAATTGCTGTTGAAGGTGATCACCCTCAATAAGCAATGGAAATTATTGATAAAATAATCTCAAATTTTAATAACAATCACTCTTTATATATAGGTGAAAAAGTAACTATGTCGGAACATATGATCCAATCTGCAATGCTTGCAGAAAAAGCAAAATGTGATGATGATTTAATTTGTTCCTGTCTCTTACATGATTATGGGCATTTTCTTTTAGATGACCCTGATGAATTAGTTAAAGATGAATTGGATGGCAAACATGAAAATGTTGGTTACCGATATTTAAAAAAATATTTCAGTTTAAAAATAGTTGAACCAATCAAATATCATGTTCTTGCAAAAAGGTATTTAGCTAGAGATAAAAAATATTTTGATAACCTGTCTGATGCCTCCAAAATCAGTCTTAAATTACAAGGAGGTTTGCTAAATAATGAAGAAAGTACTGAGTTTGAAAAGCAAAGTTATTTCAAATCAGCTATTCTTCTTAGAAAATTTGATGAAGCTGCAAAAAGAACTGATGTCAAAATGAAAACTATTCAGGATTATCAAAACTTGTTAAGTTCTAAACTTATATGAAATTTGATTACCTAATTATTGGTGCTGGAAGCGCTGGTTGCGTTCTTGCTAATCGATTAACTGAAAGCTCAAAAAATAATGTTGCAATTTTTGAAGCAGGAAAACCAAGTGATATTTGGAAAGTGAACATGCCACTTGCAATTTTATATACGATGCATGATCCAAAATATAATTACAAATATTATTCTGAACCAGAGCCTCATTTACATAATAGAAGATTGTTTTGTCCAAGAGGAAAAATGATTGGAGGTTGTTCAGCACATAATGGAATGGTTTTTGTTCGTGGTAACCCAAATGATTATCAAAGATGGGAATCTTTTGGATTAAAAGATTGGTCTTATGAAAAAGTTCTACCCTACTTTAAAAAAATAGAAACTTGGTCTGAGGGTGAAAATGAATATAGGGGTGGAAATGGTATTTTACCTGTTAACCAATCAAAAAATAAAAATCCTTTGTTTAAAGCTTTTGTCGACTCAGCGGGAGAGGCTGGATATAAAATAAACAATGACATGAATGGTAAAGAGCAAGAAGGTTTTGGCATGTATGATGTAACCATTCATAAAGGAGAACGAGCAAGTGTTTCAAAATATTATTTAAACCCTGCAAAAAAAAGAAAGAATTTAAAAGTATTTACAGAAGCTTTTGTTGAAAGAATTATATTTGATGGAAAAAAAGCAATTGGAATTGAAGTTAAGATTAAAAATAAAGTTGAAAAGATTTATGCAAATAAAGAAGTAATATTAAGCGGAGGTGCAATTAATTCTCCTCAGTTATTAATGCTATCTGGTGTTGGGCCAAGCCAACATTTAAAAGAAAAAGGAATTGAAGTTGTTCATAATTTAGAAGGAGTTGGAAGAAATCTTCAAGATCATCTTGAAACTTATGTTCAACAAGAGTGTAAAACAAAAGACACTCTCTATTCATATATAAATAAATTAAACATGGTAAGAGTTGGTATTCAATGGTTCTTAACTAAAACAGGTCCATGTGCTACTTCTTTTTTAGAGGCAGGTGGATTTTGTAAATCATCTCCAGAAAGAGAATATCCAAATATTCAATTTCATTTTTTTCCTGCATTTGTAATTGATCACGGATTGGTTGATCCTGATCGACATGGTTATCAACTCCATGCAAGTCCTAATCATCCAAAAAGTAGAGGGCATATTACTTTAAATAGCTCAAACCCTTATGATTATCCTAAAATTCAATTTAATTATTTAGAACATGAAGATGATTTAAAACAAACAATTGAATGTATTCATGTTGCAAGAAAAATTCTTGGTCAAAACTCTCTCAAACCATTTGCTGGAAAAGAAATAGGGCCAGGAGAAGATGCAAATACTAATGAAGTTTTTGAAGAATACATCAGATCAAAAGCAGAAACTGCTTATCATCCTTCTTGTACTTTAAAGATGGGGGTTGATAAAATGGCTGTTGTTGATGAAAAATTAAAAGTTCATGGATTGGAAAATTTAAGAGTGGTTGATGCATCAGTTATGCCTGAGATTACAAGCGGAAACTTAAATGCACCTACTCTTATGATTGCTGAAAAAGCTGCTGATGCTATTTTAAATTAAAATTATTTATTTCTATAAACTGAAATTAAGCAAATAATCTCAAACATAATTGAAGCTGCAACCATTGCTGTAATTTGATTAGGGCTATCTTTTGTCGGCATGAGGCATGCAACGTCTCCTCCAATTACGTTTTTACCCTTCAGGCATTGAATAAGTTTTCTAGCTTCATCCATATTAAACCCTCTATAAGCTGGCTCAATATTTGCAACTCCAGGAGCAATTGTTGGATCTAAGCAATCTAAATCAAATGTTACATAAATTGGATTGTCCCCTAATCTATCTAAAATCATTTTAACACATTTTTCATGACCCCATTCTCTATATTCATCCATTGTTATAACTTGATAGCCAATGTCATAACTTGCTTGCAGCCAATCTAAAGTTCTTGGATTTCCTCTAATACCTATTTGAGTACTTGTGTGTGGATCCACATTTCCTTGTTTCACTAAATAAGATGCCCAATGCGCGGCAGATTTTTTTGCTCCTAAAAAATGATCTAATTTTTCAAAACAATCCGTATGTGCATCAAAGTGAAGAAATGTTATTTTTTTTCCATTAGTTAATTTTGAATTTTTTTTTGCTAAACTTTGAACAATCCCTCCTGTAACAGAATGATCACCTCCAATTGAAACAACAGGTTTTTCGGCTTGCTCTATTTGATCATAAAACGCTGAAATTCTCTCAATACATTTTTCATTATCATTTGCTTCTGGAAAAGGAACATCTCCTAAATCATGAATTTTATTATCTTTCCAGGGATCAATTTTAAAATCAAAATGAGAACGTCTTAACATTGCAGAAATATTTCTAACTGCCCGTGGTCCTAAATGTTGGTCTCTTTCGGTTGTTCCATTTCCAGTACTATGTGGAACACCTACTAAAGCAATATCGCAGTTTTTAGGATCAGGATCATTTTTACATCTAAATAAAGTTGGAATACCCCACCAATA
>WTIW01000093.1 GCA_011526385.1 Pelagibacteraceae bacterium
ATAATAAAGAAGTTTACAGAAGCATTGGTGAGACTACCAAAGAACTTATTTATGAAGCTTTAAACTCCGTTGTCTAAATCAATTACTTTTCAATTTTAAAATTACTGCTGGTAAAAAAGTTGCAACAACAAATGATAAAAATAATAAAGATTGTGCAACAAAAGGTGAAAATAGATCTTTAGACATCAATCCCCCAACTAATAAACTCTTAGAAAAATCTGGATAAGGAAACATTAAAAATCCACCAATTAAACCAATTATAATTGAAACATAAGCAGTTTTTTCATTTACCTTGTTGTAAAAACTGTAAAAGACTGTGAACACAAACGCACAACAAAATAAATCTGCAAGTAAAAATAAATACAAAATATCAAATCCTTTTGATGCAACACCAAATGCAATCAACGATAAAAACACAATAAAGTATTTCGAAATTTTTAAATAATCTGTTTTTTTATCTAAATTAAAAGTTGCTTTACCATCAACAACAAACAAACTTGATATCGCATTAACCAATGTATCAACTGTTGAAATTGTTAAAGCTAATCCAAGAATAATGATAATTAAAGATAGCATTTCGGTTTGTTCTTTTAATAATAAAGTGAAAAATCCTAAATCAGCTCTTGCTGAAGGATCAATAGAAAATGACACCATTCCAATAAAGCCCATTAAAAAAACTATCGGTACAATTACAAAAAAAGAAATTATCAATGCTGATTTTAAAGTGTTGTAATCTTTAGCAGCATAAACCCTTTGCCAATTTCCTTGGTGAAATAAATTTGTAGCTGCAACTGCAATAAAAAAAGTTAATCCAGCTGTATAACTTGGAATATAAGATGAGCTTAATAGTTGTGGATTTTTTTCTTTAATCAATGCAAATGAAAAATTATCTCCTGTTGATGAACTGATAATTAAAATTAGAATTAATAAAAGAAAGCCAATTACTATCATTTGAATATTATCAGTAAAAATAGAAGCTCTTAGACCTCCATAAAGCGTATACGTTAAAGTAGCCAAAAGCACTATTAATGCAGTGATCCAAAGATCTGTACCTGATAAATAATTTATCAAAACTGCAACAGCTGTCACCTCTGCACAAAGAAAAATAAACATGTAAAAAATTGTCATTAACAAAATCAGTTTAAACAAACTTTTTCCAAATTTTTTTCTCATAAACTCAATTAGAGATGAGCCTTTTGGAAATTCTGATCTAATTTTTCTTCCAAAATAAATTAAGAAAATCATTGGAAAAGCTGTACCAAGTGCATAACCAATAACAGCCCCTATTCCTCCCCATGTAGCAGCAGCAACAGGGCCAAATAAAATCCATGCTCCTAAAGCAGATGCAACAAGACTGGTCGTTAATGAAAATAATTCTATATTTCTATTTGCTGTTAAATAATTACTTATTCCTTGGAATTTTTTAGAATGATAAATTCCTAAAGCAGCAAATACCAAACTAATAATAATTACTAATGTTAATGATGATGATTGACTTAAAAAGTATGTGTTATCCATTTTATCCCTTTCTGAATTACCGGACAGGTTCTTAGGGTTTAATCTCAGTCTGTTAAGACACCCCTTTAATTAAATATATATTTAATTTTAAGTTTTTAAACTAATAAATTAAGTTATATTAAGAGTTATGAACTACAAAGCATCACCAAAAAGATATTCCAACATGAAATATAGAAGATGTGGAAAGAGTGGTGTTGATCTACCTTTAATAAGCCTTGGTCTTTGGCATAATTTTGGTGGTAAACAACTTACATCTGAAGCAAAGAAAATGTTGTTTTATTCTTTTGATTCAGGGATTACTCATTTTGATTTAGCAAATAATTATGGTCCACCAGCAGGAAGTGCTGAGGCTAATTTTGGAAAAATTTTAAGTAAAGAATTTAAAAGATATAGAGATGAATTAATTATCTCATCTAAAGCAGGTTATGATATGTGGGAAGGACCTTACGGTGAATGGGGTTCAAAAAAATATATCATTGCAAGCTGTGATCAAAGTTTAAAGAGAATGGGATTGGATTATGTAGATATATTTTATTCACATAGATTTGATCCAAATACACCATTAGAAGAAACAGCAGATGCTTTAGAGCTTATTTATAGATCTGGTAAAGCACTTTATATTGGGATCTCTTCATATTCTTCAAAGAAAACCTTTCAGATGTTTAATATTTTAAAGAAAAGAAACATTAAAATATTTATCCATCAACCTTCTTACTCTTTAATAAATAGATGGTTTGAAAAAGACTTGGATAAAAATTTAATTAAATTAGGAATTGGAACTATTGCTTTTTCTCCATTAGCACAAGGAATGTTGTCGGATAAATATTTAAAAGGAATACCAAAAGCATCAAGAGCAAGTGATCCAAAATCTGCATTAGATAAAAGTTTCATAACTAAAAGAAACATCAAAATAATTTCAGATTTAAATCAAATTGCTAAAAAAAGAGGTCAAACATTATCGCAAATGGCTTTGGCTTGGGTTTTAAATAATAAAGCAGTCACCACAGCTTTAATTGGTGCAAGTAGTGTAAAACAAATAAAAGAAAATATTGAAAGTTTAAATAATTTAAATTTTTCTAAATCTGAACTTAAAGAAATAAATAAAAAAGCTAAAGATGGAAATATTAATAAGTGGGCAAGATCTAGTTCTTATTAAAAGAAGTGTTTTTCAATTAAATAATGAAGAGTAAAAATAATTAAAGAAGCACAAATAATTAGAAATACTCTTTCTTGATTACTCATTATTGTTGACCTTTGTGATTCATTATTTCGATCATACACTGAGTAGCATACTCTCTCCACTCTGTAGAATTCTTATTTTTTAGGCTATTTAAATGATCTCGGTTACTTTGAATATCGTCTTTATGTTTTAGATAATCAGCCCCATTTAGATTTGCTTCCATAGAAGAAAGGTTGGTTTCCATTGCTTTTATCCATTCTTTTCCAAGCTCAACACATTTTTGATCATCTTTTTCATCACAGATTTGTTTGAAAAAATTAAAAATAACATCATCAGTATTAACTGAAGTGTTCATATCTTATTGCTCAATACAGGTTCCGATTGAGTCTGGACCACATGTCTTACCATTAGTCCAAGTAGCACCAATCAGATTTGCATTTTCAAAATTTGCATTAGTAATGTTTGCAGATGTAAAATTTGCTTCCATCAAATTTGCATTTTGAAAATTAGCTTCTATTAAAGTTGCTCCCATAAAATCAACTCTAGTTAAGTTTGCATTAGTGAAATTTGTTTTTTCAAAATTTCCACCAATACTAATTGTTTCATAAAGATTAGCTCTAACAAATGTAGATTCTGGAAAAGTTCCAAAAGATAAATTTGAATTCATCATAATACTTTTATCTAAATTTACTTGTACAAAACTTGCAAAAGATAAATTTGAGTTTGGTAGATAACTACCTTGTAGATCCTGTGCATCTGAAAATCTGCATTTAGAATAATCTACACCATCTGTTAATGGATCATCACATGCAGCATTTGAATTTGAAACAAAAAAGAAACTAAAGAAGATTAAAAGAAGTATTTTTTTCATAATCAAAACTAACAAATAAAATATGTCAAAACAATGAAGGTTTATGCCTTTAAAAATAATTTAACATTATAAATTAAAGTGTTTTTGAAGTATAAAAATCAACCTATGAAAGAATATAACATTGCATCAATAGCAGGAGATGGAATAGGAAAAGAAGTAGTTCCTGAAGGCTTAAAAGTATTAAAAGACGCTGCTGAAAAACATCAATTCAAAATAAATTTTACAGAATATGATTTTGCTTCATGTGATTATTATGAAAAACATGGAAAAATGCTTCCAGATGATTGGAAGGAAAAATTAGGAAAACATGATGCAATATTCTTTGGCGCAGTTGGAATGCCAGATCAAGTTCCAGATCATATATCTTTATGGGGATCCTTACTTCAGTTTAGAAGAGAATTTGATCAATATATCAATCTTAGACCAGTAAAATTATTTCCTGGAAT
>WTIW01000085.1 GCA_011526385.1 Pelagibacteraceae bacterium
TTCCAGCTTCAATAAATCCTGGTTTAATTGTTTGAAAAGCTGATCTTAATATTTCTGATGTGTATGCGCCTGTATTTAATGCAAAGGCAATTATTGCACACCAATATGGCTCTTTTAAAATAACCCATAAAAATGTTGATCTAAGATACTCAATTTGTCCAAGTCCAAAATAAATTATAAAGATTTGAACCAGTAAAGGTGTTCCTCTAAAAACATATGAATAACCATATGCAAACTTATTAACAATAGGATTTTTATTCATTCTTAAAATTGCAAATAATAAACCAATGAATAATCCAAAAAATAAAGATAATGATAATAGTTTAAGAGTAATTACTGTTGCATTTAACAGTTTTGGAAAACTACTAATCATTAATTCAAAATCCATTAAAATCCCCTACTGTATCTAACTTCAAGTTTATTAATTAATTTCATACTTAAATAAGTGAGTAGTAAATATAAAACTGCAGCAAATGAATAAAAGAACAATGGGTCTCTAGTTGAGCCTGCAGCAATATAAGATTGCCTCATAATTTCAACTAAACCAGTAACTGAAATTAAGGAAGTATCTTTTAATGTGATTTGCCAAACATTACTTAAATTAGGAAGCGCAAGTCTAAGCATCTGTGGGAGTATAACTTTATAAAACTGGATATGTTTTTTTATTCCTAAAACCTTTGAAGCTTCAAACTGACCTTTATCTATAGATTGTATTGCGCCTCTAAATACTTCTGTTGAATAAGCGCCTGAAATAATACCGATTGCAAATGATCCTGTGATAAACGCATTAATTTCTATATATTCATAATAACCAAACATGGATGCAACAAACATAATTGCTCCACTTCCTCCGAAGAAAAAAAGATAAATTACTAATAATTCAGGAACGCCTCTTATGACTGTTGTATAAAAATTACCAATTAGATTTAGAGATTTATGTTTAGATAATTTTAATGGTGTAAAAATAAGTGCAAAAACAAATCCTATAAGCATAGCTGTTATTGAAACAGCTATTGTCATTAGGGTTGCATAAAATAATTCATCACCCCAACCAGATTTACCAAATGCGAGAAGTTCCATAGATTTTGGCGACTATATTATATAGCCGCCAAATCTGAAATATTACATAGAAGCGTCGAAACCGAAGTGTTTAATAGCAAGTTTGCTAATAATTCCTTGTTTTCTAGCTTTATCAATTGCTTTGTTGAAATCTTTTAGAAGTTTAGCATCTCTTTTTTCAATATTGTTGCTATCTCCTCCTTTTCTAATTCCAACACCTACACCGTTTCCAAATGCACCACCTGAAAAAGTAGGTCCAACTAAAACTACAGGCTTGCCAGATTTTTCAGCATAATCAGTAAACGCAACAGCAGCTGCTAATGCTGCATCACATCTTCCAGATGCTAAATCTAGGTTAACTTCATCTTGAGTTTTGTAAGTTCTAACATTCACACTTCCAACATCACCACTGTCTAAAAAGTTTTGGTGAATTGTTGCAGTTTGTACACAAACTGTTTTACCAGCTAACGCACCTGTGATTGTTTTAAGAGCTTTTTTAACATCAGATCCACCTAAAGTTAAATTAATACCTTCTGGTGTATCCATACCTTCAAGAGAAGATCCCTTCATTACCGCTAAAGATGCAACTTCATCTGCATAACCTTGTGAGAAAGTTATAGTTTTTTGTCTTTCAGCTGTAATTGACATTCCTGCCATGATCGCATCGAATTTTCTTAGTAACAATGCTGGAATCATTCCATCCCAATCTTGTTCTACAATCGTACATTCTGCTTTCATGATTTTACATAATTCATTTGCAAGTTCTACTTCAAAACCAATTAGGTTACCTGAAGCATCTTTAGAATTCCAAGGAGGATATGCTCCTTCAGTTCCAATTCTAATAGACTCTGCATTTGAAGATATAGTTAAGAAAAAGGAAATTAAAATTCCTAATCCAAAAGTTTTAAGTTTATTCATTTTTCCTCCAAAATAATAAAATTTATTATTTCACAAAAAAAAGGAATTAAAAAGAAAAATTAGTGATTTATTGATGATGAAAAATTCCAAGAACAATCAAAGCTTGGAATATATACTCTTGAAAGTTTAGTATTTCCAAAATTTTCATTAAATACATTCAACCAATTTTCAACTTGTTTTGGTTTTTTATCTTGGCTTCCAACCTGCGCTGTAATAACTCCCTTAGGTTTTAATATTCGAACTAAAGAGTCCATATTTTTAGCAGCAAGATCAATGCAAAATTGATCGTCATTTAAATCTACAAAAATTTGATCATAAGTATCATCTTTAACAGACTTGATGCTTTCAAATGCATCACCCCAAACACATTTTACAGAATTTTTTTCAGTAGCTTTGTCTCCAATTTTACTTAGATGTTTATCGCAAACTTCTACAACCTCTGGATCAAGCTCATACCAATCAATAAAACCGAAGTTTTGAGAAATACATTCTCTTGCAACACCACCATCACCACCACCGATAATAGCAGCTTTTTCTTTATTAGGATTTAGCTTAGTTCCAGAGTTTACAAATGTGGAACTGTAGAGATGTTCATCACTTTCAGCTACTTGAATTTCATTATCAATAAATAAAGCTTTACCAAATTGTTCAAGATCTAAGATTTCTATATATTGACCAACTTTAGATTTAAAATTTTCTAATACTTTATTTACTACATAAGATTTATGAAGTCCTGGCGAGCTATAATTGTCATGATAAAGATCTACTGTATCTCTATTAAATTCTTTTTTAATTATATGAGTATGTTCTATCTCTTCTTTAATTACATTAAGTGCAATTGATGGTGAAACTTTTCCACATGTAAAAAAATCAAAGCTAATAATTCCTTTTTCTGGAAAAGTATGAAAACTAATATGGCTCTCAGCCAATAAAGCTACCAATGTAAAACCTTGGGGTTCAAATTTATACTTTGAAATTTCTAAAACTGTTACTTTTGCAAGTTTTGCAATTTTATAAACTAATTTTTCATAAAAAGAAGGATCGTACTCTTTTTTGGTTCCAATGATATCTAAAGTAACATGTTCACCAACTTTAGTCATAAACTATCCCCTCTTATAGTTTTTGGATTTAACCAAAACTTTGTTCATTTCTTTTTTTGAAAGAATCTTTGGTCGTCCAATTTTCAGGGCCGTTATATACTGCAAAGAAAGATTTTCAACCTCTTCTGCTAGTTCAAATGCTTTTGGCAAATTTTCATCAAATACAATTTGTCCGTGATTTGAAATTAAACAAGCTTTTCTATTCTTTAGAGCTTTAAGTATATTTTTTGATAATTGTCTAGTACCGTAAGTTGCATATTTTGCACATTTAATATCCTCTCCTCCTGCAAGAGCTACCATGTAATGAAATGCTGGTATTACTTTATTATGTACTGAGATAGCTGTTGCATTTGTAGAGTGTGCATGAACAATTGCATTGGCTGCTTTTTTATTTAGATAAATATCCTGGTGAAATTTCCACTCAGAAGATGGTTTCCCTTTTCGTTTATCATATTCACCTTTCAAAGTTACAAAAATAATATCCTTATTTTTAAGTGATGAATATTTTTTGCCAGAGGGAGTAATTAAAAAACCATCTTTATATCTTATTGAAATGTTTCCTGATCTTAATGCTGATAATTTTTTACTATTAAGCATTTTCGAAAATTTGATAATTTCTGATTTTAGCTTGATCATTTAAATAATTTTTTTAAACCTTCTTCTGATGCCTCACATATTCCTTTTTCAGTAATTAAGGCTGTTACATATTTTGCAGGTGTTACATCAAAGGCTAAATTTAATGCTTTGCTTTTTTTTGGATATATTTGAATGCCATCAAATTTAATTTCACCTAACATGCCATCAACATGGGATAGTTCTTTTGGATCTCTTTCTTCTATCGGAATGTCTTTTGAATTTTTTAGTTTCCAATCAATGGTTGA
>WTIW01000116.1:0-4113 GCA_011526385.1 Pelagibacteraceae bacterium
TATTTTCATGTTGGTAAGATGCAATCTTACAATAATAATTTTACACTTTATTTTAAAACAAGAGAAAACGCTATTATTGCCAAGGGAGAATATCAAAACTATTTAAATGATTACCCTCAAGATTTATATTTTTATGATCATAATACAAAAATAGATTACCCACTTATTTCGTATGAATGGTTTCCTAAAAGTGTAAAAAAATTATCAAAAGATTATAAGTATCCACTTTTTCCTGAAGATTTTGCTTACTATTTGTTAAATGATAACGATACTTTGATATTAGTAAGCGCTACAAAAAACTTTTACCAAAATTTAAGTTTTAGTATTAAAGAAAAGAAACTTACAAATGCAAAATTTAATGGAAAATTAGATTTTATAGTTTCTAGTTTTGCAAAAAATTGTGGTCATAAAGATTTAAATACAAGTTTTAAATGTAACTTCTATAAGCCTTTAATTTCTAAAAATTTAATTACTTCGTTTGAGTAAAAGCAGCTGCAAATTGTTTAGCGTTAAATATTTGTAAATCATCAACTTTTTCTCCTAAACCTAGGCTAACAATTGGAATTTTATATTTTTTAGATATTGCAACTAGAACACCTCCTTTTGCAGTGCCATCTAGCTTAGTCATTATCAAACCTGTGATAGGAATAATTTTATTAAATTCCTCTAATTGATTAATTATATTCTGACCTGAGGTAGCATCTAATACTAAAATTACTTCGTGTGGTGCAGTTTCATCACTTCTTTTAATTACATTTCCAATTTTTTTAAATTCTTCCATTAGATTTTTTTTATTTTGCAATCTTCCTGCCGTATCAATTAAAACTTGATCAACTTGATTTTGCTTAGCATGTTCTATTGCTTTAAATGCTACTGAAGCAGGATCTGCACCTGGATTTGATTTTATTATTTTAGCACCAACACGATTTGACCACTCTTCTAACTGTTCTATTGCAGCAGCTCTAAATGTATCACAAGCTGAGAATACTACTTTGTTATTAGATTCAGTAAATATTTTACCAATTTTTCCTATGGTAGTGGTTTTGCCAACTCCATTCACGCCTGAAATTAAAATAATATTAAGATGATCTTTTTTAGAAAAAAATTCCTTTTTTTCTAATGGCTCCATTAATTGTATTATGTAATCTTCTAAAATTTTATTGACCTCATTTATAGGATCATTTTTTGGGTCAATTTTTTTCTGCGCAATAATATCTTTTATTTCTGATGAGGCATCTATGCCGACATCAGAACTAATTAAAAATTCTTCAATTTTATCTAATGTTTCATCATCTATTTCTTTTTTAACAATTATTTCCCTTAAGCCAGATGCAATATTATTCGCACTTCTTTTAAAACCTAATTTAAATTTTTCAAAAATACCCATTAAAGTTTAATTTTAATATTTTCTATTTGAGAAACAGGACCCTTCATATGAATTAAAGTTTCTTGATCAATGTTTACTCGAAGCTTTCCTAATTGAAATTCTATTTCAGTTGTTGAGTTTTCTAAATTCTTTAAATTAGCTGCAACTGCTGTAGCGCATGCTGCTGTTCCACAAGCTTTAGTTAATCCTGCGCCTCTTTCCCAAACTCTAACTTTAAAATGTTTATCATTTATTTTTTCAGCTAATGTAACATTACATTTTTCTGGAAATAATTCATGATTTTCAATTTCAGGTCCTAAATTTTCTAAGTCATAATTACCTAAATTTTGAACAAAAAAAATAACATGTGGATTACCTACATTAACACCTATTCCCCCAGTGAGTTCATTTTTATTAATATCCTTAATTTTTAAGTTTAAGTTTTCAGTATTTGCTTCTCTGCTAATTGGTATATCTTTCCAATTTGTTTTCGGTTTACCTATTGTAGTTTCGACTTCAAAATTTTCTAAAATTTTTGAATTTAGAATATGATTGTCAATATTGAGACTTATGTTCTTTAACTTTTTTTCTTTAGAAATCAGATATGCAACACATCTAGTACCGTTTCCACATGCTCCAGAGGTACTTCCGTCTGAATTATAAAATTCTATAGAAGCATCAGCAATACTACTATTATTAATGTAAATTAATTGATCACATCCAATAAAATTTCGATCACAAATTTTAATTATTTGAGCTTTTGTAAGATTTATCTTTTTTATTCTCTGGTCGATTATTACGAAATCATTACCTAAACCATCCATTTTAAAAGCATTAATTTCCATATCTCAAATACTTAACTTATTTATTGACTTTTTGAACCTCTATTATAGTTTACCGCAGTTTCCGCAAAATACAGCAATTTGCGGTGTCTTTGGCAACAAAGAGATCGACACCAGTCAGCGAGGGTTCGCCCACTGGTGCGATAGCTGCTGTGTGTAATTATGTTTGAAAATTTAACAAATAAATTTGAGGAAATTTTTTCCTCTTTAAAAAAAGCACCTTCACTTGATGAAAAACAAGTTGATGAAGGTTTAAAAGCTATTCGTTTGGCTTTGTTAGAGGCAGACGTATCTCTTGACGTTGTTAAAGAATTTATAAGCAGAGTAAAACCAAAAGCTCTTGGACAGGAAATCGTAAGATCTACTTCTCCAGGTCAAATGGTAGTAAAGATAGTATACGATGAACTAGTTTCTTTTTTAGGAGATACAAATTCAGACATACAATTAAATGCAGTTCCACCAGTACCAATTATGCTGGTTGGCTTACAAGGTTCAGGAAAAACAACAACAACAGCTAAATTAGCTAAATTTCTTGAAAAAAATAACAAGAAAAAAGTTATGATGGCAAGTTTAGATGTTTATAGGCCTGCCGCACAAGAACAACTCAAATTACTTGGAGAGCAAAATAATATTTATACTTTACCAATTATTGAAGGACAGCTACCAGCAGATATTTGCAGAAGAGCTTTAAGTGCAGCAAATTTAAATGGATCAGAAATAATAATTTTTGATACAGCTGGAAGGACACAAATTGATCTTCAAATGATGAGTGAAATTAAGCAAATAGAAGGGATTATTAATCCTTCAGAAACAATATTAGTTGCAGATTCACTCACAGGACAAGTTGCAGCAAATGTAGCCAAGGAATTTAAAAATACAGTTAATTTAACAGGTATAGTTCTAACTAGATCTGATGGTGATGGTCGAGGCGGTGCTGCTCTGAGTATGAAGTATGTAGCTGACGTTCCAATCAAATTCTTAGGAGTTGGTGAAAAAATTGAAAATTTTGAAATTTTTTACCCAGATAGAATTGCAAATAGAATATTAGGGATGGGAGATATTGTTTCCCTAGTAGAAAAAGCTGCCGAAGATTTAGATCAAGAAAATTTAAAAAAAACTGAAGAAAAACTTAAAAAAGGACAATTTTCATTAAACGACTATTTATCACAATTAAGACAGATGAAAAAAATGGGAGGAATTGAAGGAATAATGTCATTTCTTCCTGGGGTTTCAAAAATTAAAGCTCAGATGGATGACGCAGGAGTTGATGAAAAAATTATTACTCAAAATGAAGCTGTTATTTTATCAATGACAAGTAAAGAAAGAGAAAATCCTAAAATTATAGATGGTTCTAGAAAAAAAAGAATTGCTAATGGCTCTGGTACAGACATTGCCACTATCAATAAATTGTTAAAACAATTTAAAATGATGTCCGAAATGATGAAAAAAATGTCAAAAGGAAATATGAAAGGAATGGCAGACAAAGGAATACCGCCAGAACTTTTTAATCAATTAAAATAAAAAAAGGAGAAAGAATGTTAAAAATGAGATTATCGATGGGTGGAACTAAAAAACGACCCGTTTATAAAATAGTTGTCGCTGACAGCAGATTCCCAAGGGATGGAAGGTTTATTGAAAAATTAGGTTTTTTTAATCCATTACTTCCAAAAGAAAAAAAGGAGAGAGTAGGATTAGATCAAGAAAGAATTAAATATTGGTTAGGTCAAGGAGCTCAGCCAACAACTAGAGTTGCAAGAATTCTTGGAGAAAACCAAATTATTGATATGCCAGCTAATGGAAACAATCCTAAGAAAGCAGTTCCAAAAAAAGAGAGAAATAAAGAGGGAGATGCTGAAGCTGCACCAGAAGCACCAAAAGCTGAAGCTGCACCAGAAGCACCAAAAG
>WTIW01000116.1:4213-16056 GCA_011526385.1 Pelagibacteraceae bacterium
GCTGAAGCTGCACCAGAAGCACCAAAAGCTGAAGCTGCACCAGAAGCACCAAAAGAGGAAAAAAAATAAATGTTTAACTCTCGAATATTTACACTCTATCCAGATTATTTTCCTGGCTATCTAGACAAAGGATTGTTTGGAAAAGCAATGAGAGAAAATATTTGGAAATTAGAAACTGTAAATATTAGAGATTACTCAGAGGATAAGCACAAAACAGTTGATGACACTCCTTACGGTGGAGGTGATGGAATGATAATAAAAGCTGATGTATTAGCAAGATCATTAGATCAAAATGTAAATCCTGATGAAAAAATAATTTATCTAAGTCCAAAAGGTAGATTATTTGATCATAACTATGCAAAAAAACTTTCTAAAGAAAAATCAGTTAATCTTATTTGTGGTCATTTTGAAGGAATAGATCAGCGAATAATTGATACAAGAAATATTGAAGAAGTAAGTATAGGGGATTTTATTTTGTCAGGTGGAGAAGTCGCAGCTTTCGTGGTAATAGATGCAATATTACGATATATTCCTGGAGTTTTGGGAAATGAAAACTCATCAAAAGATGAGAGCTTTGAAAACGGACTTCTTGAATATCCTCAGTACACTAAACCACAAATTTTTGAGCAAAAAGGTGTTCCTGACGTGTTATTATCAGGAGATCATGCCAAAATTAAAGACTGGCGTTTATCTCAATCTGAGGCTATAACACGCGACCGAAGACCAGATTTGTGGCAAAAATATAAGAGAATAAAAAACAACTAAAATGAAAAATATAGAAGAAATTAACCAGTCAATAGTTAAAAAAATTGTATCTGAAAGAAAACATCCGGAGTTTTTTCCTGGAGATATAGTTAAAGTTGGAGTGAGAATTACAGAAGGTAAAAGAGATAGAATTCAGTATTTTGAAGGCGTGTGTATTGCAAAAAAAAATAGAGATATTAACTCGTCGTTTACAGTTAGAAAAATTTCTTTTGGAGAAGGTGTTGAAAGAACTTTCGCATTATACAGCCCTATAGTTGATACTATTAAAGTTGTAAGATCTGGGAAAGTAAGAAGAGCTAAACTTTATTATTTAAGAGATAGAACAGGTAAGTCAGCGAGGATTGCAGAAAAAATTAAAAAGAAAATTGGAATTGATGTAGAAACAAAAATACAGCAAGTTACTGAGGAAAATGTTCTGCCAGCAACAGAAGAAAATGTTTCTGAAGCTCCGAAACAAGAAGCCTCTAAAGAGGAAGTTAGAAAAGAACCTGTAGCTGAAGCTCCTAAAAAAGAAGAAAAAAAAGAGGAGCCAAAAAAAGAAAGTCCTGAAGAGAAAAAATAATTTTTTTCTAAATGTCACAAACTATTTACGATAAAATTTGGCAAGAACATCTTGTTCATGAACAAGAAGATGGAACCTCGTTACTTTTTGTAGATAGACATTTAATTCATGAAGTAACAAGTCCCCAAGCTTTTGAGGGATTAAGAAATGCGAATAGAAAAGTTAGACATCCAAATCTAACTTTAGCTGTTGCTGATCATAATGTACCTACAACTGATAGAACAAAAGGCATTGCAGATGAGGATTCAAGAATTCAAGTTGAAACATTAGAAAACAATTGTAAAGAATTTGGAGTTCAGTTGTTTGGCATGAACGATAAAAGACAAGGTATAGTTCATATAATTGGACCAGAGCAAGGTTTTACGCAACCTGGAAATATAATTGTTTGTGGAGATAGCCATACAGCAACTCACGGTGCCTTTGGTGCCCTTGCCTTTGGAATTGGTACATCAGAAGTAGAACATGTTTTAGCTACACAAACATTAGTTCAAAAAAAATCTAAGAATTTCAGAATAAATGTAAATGGATCCTTGCCTATAGGAGTTACATCTAAAGACGTTATCCTTCAAATAATTGGCAAAATTGGTACCGCAGGTGGAACAGGTTATGTAATTGAGTATGCAGGAAATTTAATTTCAAGTTTAAGTGTTGAGCAAAGAATGACAATTTGCAATATGACTATAGAAGGTGGAGCAAGAGCGGGCCTTATTGAACCTGATAATAAAATTTTTGAATATTTAAAAGGAAAGCCAATGTCCCCAAAGAATGATAATTGGGATAAAGCGGTAGAATATTGGAGTAAGTTAAAAACCGATAAAGATGCTAATTTTGATAAAGAAATTACTTTAGATGGAGCAGATATAAAACCTATGGTTACTTGGGGCACTTCACCTCAAGATGTTGTTGAAATAGATGGAAAGGTTCCAAATCCAGATGACGAAAAAGATGAGGATAGAAAAAACTCTATTAAAAGATCTTTAAATTATATGGGTTTAGAACCTCATACTAATATTAAAGATATAAAAATCGATAAGGTATTTATCGGAAGTTGCACAAATGGAAGAATTGAAGATTTAAGAGATGCTGCAAAAATTTTAAAAGATAAAACAATAGCATCTCATGTTAATGCAATTATTGTTCCTGGATCTGGTCTAGTAAAAGAGCAAGCAGAGCAAGAAGGTTTAGATAAAATATTTAAACAATCAGGTTTTGAATGGAGAGAACCAGGCTGTTCAATGTGTTTAGCAATGAATGCTGACAAATTAAAGCCAGAAGAAAGATGTGCATCTACTTCAAATAGAAATTTTGAAGGGAGACAAGGAAGAGGTGGAAGGACTCATTTAGTAAGTCCTGGAATGGCAGCGGCAGCAGCTATTTCTGGCAACCTTGATGACGTAAGAAAGTATCAGAATTAATGAAAAAATTTAGTACATTAGAGAGCATTCCTGCTTATCTCCCAATAGTCAATATCGATACAGATATGATAATTCCCAAACAATTTTTAAAAACCATAAAAAGAACTGGTCTTGGAAAAAATCTATTTTTTGAGATGAGATATGATGAAAGCGGGAATCCTGTAGATGATTTTATTCTAAATACCGACCCATTTAAAAATTCAAAAATACTGATTGCAGGAAAAAATTTTGGCTGTGGTTCTTCAAGAGAACATGCGCCATGGGCATTACTTGATTTTGGAATAACTTGTGTAATTAGTTCAAGTTATGCTGATATTTTTTATAACAATTGTTTTAAAAATGGCATACTTCCAATCACGATAAGCGAGGAACAAATAAAACAAATTGCAGAGTATTCAAAAAGAAAAGAAAAAATATCAATAAATTTACCTGAACAAAAAATTATTTTTGGAAATAATGAAATAAATTTTGAAATAGATGATTTTAAGAAGAAATGTTTAATGGAAGGTCTAGATGATATTGCTTTATCACTAGAGAAATCAGATAAAATTCAAGCGTTTGAAAAAAAATTAATTTCTTCGAAACCATGGGTATTTAATGATTAAAATAAAAAAAAGAAAATTTTTATTATTACCTGGAGATGGAATTGGACCAGAGGTTGTAGCTGAAGTAAAAAAAATAATTAATTGGTTCAATACTAACAAGTCATTAGACTTTGAAATAGACGAAGATTTAGCGGGTGGCGCATCATATGATAAACATGGAACACCTATAACTGATGAAGTTTTTTATAAAGCTCTAGAATGTGAAGCTGTAATATTAGGAGCAGTAGGTGGTCCTAAATGGGATAATTTAGAATTTTCTAAAAAGCCAGAAAGAGCACTTTTAAAATTAAGAAAAGAGTTAAAATTATTTGCAAATCTAAGACCTGCTATTTGTTTTAAACAACTTGTAGATGCTTCAACATTAAAGCCCGAAGTTGTTTCAGGTTTGGATATTATGATTGTAAGAGAATTAACTGGAGGAATTTATTTTGGAGAACCAAGAGGAATCAAACCAATTGATAATGGAGAAAGAAAAGGAATAAATACACACACTTATACAACTAGTGAAATTGAAAGAGTTGCAAGAGTTGCTTTTGATTTGGCAAGAAAAAGAAAAAATAAAGTTACCTCATGTGAAAAATCAAATGTTATGGAAGCTGGTCTTTTGTGGAAAGAAGATGTTCAAGCTTTGCATGATAGAGACTATAAAGATGTCGAATTAAGTCATATGCTTGCTGACAATTGCGCAATGCAATTACTAAGAAATCCAAAACAATTTGATGTGATCGTAACTGACAACTTATTTGGAGATATGTTATCAGATCAAGCCTCAATGTTAACGGGATCACTTGGTTTACTACCTTCAGCTTCTCTTGGAGCAAAAAATAAAGATGGAGAGATGAGGGCAATGTATGAACCAATTCATGGATCGGCGCCTGATATTGCAGGAAAAGGAATTGCAAACCCAATTGCAACTATTTTAAGTTTTGCAATGGCATTGAGATATTCTCTAGATTTAGACAAAGAGGCTGATTCTATTGAAAAAGCTGTTCAAGATGTTTTAGACCAGGGTCTTAGAACTAAAGATATTATGTCCCAAGGGACAAAGGAAGTTTCTACGTCCCAAATGGGTGATGCGATTATTGCTTGTTTGCAAAAATAATTATTTTAACTTAACCTAATTAAATATGACAACTTATTCTGCACCAGTAGAAGATATGATGTTTTTGTTTGAACATCTGAAGGATAACAAACACTACAATGAGATTGAAAAATATAAAGAAGTTAATTCAGAATTAGTTAAAGATATTTTAGATGAAGCAGCAAAAATTAATCAAGATTTGATACTGCCCCTAGCTAAAGTTGGTGACGAAAATCCTTGTGTTTATGAAAATGGAGTTGTGAGAACTCCTCCAGGCTACAAAGATGTATACTCAAAGTATATTCAGGATGGATGGACCTCTCTTTCCTGTGATCCAAAGTATGGTGGGCAAGGAATGCCAAAAACAGTGAGTACTTTTTTTGAAGAGATGCTATCTTCAGCTAGTTTATCTTTCAAACTTTATAGCGAACTAAGCATTGGAGCTTATAATTGTATTCTTCATCATGGATCTGATGAAATTAAAAATAAATTTTTACCAAAAATTGTAGAAGGTAAATGGAGCGGCACCATGTGCTTAACTGAACCACAGTGTGGAACTGATCTTGGTTTGATTAAAACTAAGGCAGTCAAAGATGAAAATGGTCTTTATAAAATATCAGGGCAAAAAATATTTATAACTTCTGGAGATCATGATTTAACTGATAATATAATTCATCTAGTTTTAGCAAGAACTCCTGATGCTCCAAAAGGTACAAGGGGTATAAGTTTGTTTTTAGTTCCAAAATTCTGGGTAGATGACAATGGTTCGGTAGGTCCAAGAAATGGAGTTAACACTGTATCTATTGAAAGTAAAATGGGAATTAAAGGTTCTCCTACTTGTGTATTAAGCTTTGAGAATGCTTCTGGATTTATGATAGGGCCAGAGAATAAAGGTTTAAATTCAATGTTTACAATGATGAATTTAGAAAGAATTGTTGTTGGAATACAAGGATTAGGAATTTCTGAAACAGCATATCAAACAGCTTTGAGTTATTCAAAAGAGAGAAAACAAGGAAAGTCTAATGACAATTCAAATGGAGAGACGGATCTAATAATAAAACATGCAGATATTAGAAGAAGTTTAATGAATATGAAATCAATTATTGAAGGTGAAAGAAGCCTGGCTTTTTGGATGTCTCAACAGGTTGATGTAAGCTTAAATCATTCATCTAGCGAAGTTAAAAAAAATGCATCTGGAATAGTAGCTTTACTTACTCCTGTAATTAAATCTTTCTTCACTGATATGGGAATGGAAATTACAAATGAAGCAATACAAATTTTCGGTGGTTATGGTTTTACTAAAGACCAAGGAATTGAGCAATTATTTAGAGATAATAGAATTACACCAATTTATGAGGGAACAAATTCAGTGCAAGCTATTGATTTAGTTTTTAGAAAGATAACTGAGGATGAAACATTCAAAAACTTAATAAGTAATATTGAGGAAGAAATAGACCAATGCAGCAAGAATGAGAAATTATCAAAACATTTAAATTCCATAAATGATTTCAAAAAGAGACTTATAGAATTTACAAATTGGATAAATCCAAAAGGGAGTACACCTAAAAATGATATTAGCGCATCGTGCAATGATTATTTAAAATTTTTAGGTTACTTTTGTTTATCTTTTGTTTGGCTAAAAACGTTAAGAAAAAGCTATGAGAATTATGATCAAAATACAGAATTCTATGATGATAAAATTAATACAGGAAATTACTACTTTGAAAAAATAATTCCAAGAGCAGAGGCTCACTATAAGTCAGCTGTTGTTGGTAGCAAATATACTATGGATGCAAAATTTAATTAATGAACAAATATAACCAAAACCTTGATAAAAATGATGCGAACTTTGTTCCACTAACCCCCTTAAGTTTTTTAGAAAGAGCTAAAGATATTTATCCAAATTATATAGGGTTAGTATATGAAAAAAGGTCTTACAATTGGTCTGAGATTTATAAAAGATGTTTAAAATTTGCTAGCGCATTAGAAAAAATTGGAATTGGTGAGGGCGATACAGTTTCTGTAATGGCTTGCAATACTCCAGAAATTTTTGAAGCGCATTACTCAGTCCCAATGACAGGAGGAATATTAAACACAATTAATATTCGTCTAGATGCTAAGACAGTTTCTTATATTTTGGATCATAGTGAGGCAAAAGTATTAATAGTAGATCGTCAGTTTCATGAAGTGGTAAATAAAGCTTTAGAAAGTGTTAAGCAAAAACCATTTATTATTGATATTCAAGATGATTTTGCTGACCAGTCATTGTTACAAAAAATTGGAGATAGAGAGTATGAGGAATTTTTAGAAACAGGTGATGATAATTATGTTTGGAAAAAACCAAAGGATGAATGGCAAGCTATCTCTCTAAGTTATACATCTGGTACCACAGGCAATCCTAAAGGTGTAGTTTATCATCATAGAGGTTCCTATTTGATGTCAACTGGAAGTGCAGTTGCATGGAACATGCCAGCAAGATTAAATTTTTTAACTATTGTTCCGATGTTTCATTGCAATGGATGGGGATACCCTTGGACTATTCCAATGCTAAATGGGAAAACAATCTGTCTTCGTAATATTGATGTAAAAAAAATTTTTGAATTAATTGAAGAACACAAAATAACTCATTTTGGAGGAGCCCCAATAGTTTTAAATATGATTACTGGTGCATCCGAAAAGGATCAAAAAAAATTAAATCACAAAGTATATGTTCTTACCGCAGGTGCCCCGCCTCCAAGTATTATATTTAAAAAAATGGAAGCCCTTGGTTTTGAAGTCATGCATGTATACGGATTGACAGAAACCTATGGACACATACTTCAATGTGCATGGAACGAAGAATGGAATGAATTAGATGAAGATAAACAAAATGAAATCAAAGCTCGACAGGGAGTAAGATATCCAAATACAGAAGATGTTATAGTTATGGATCCAGAAACATTAGAACCTGTTCCAAAAGATGGAAAAACAATGGGTGAAATAATGATTAAAGGAAATGTTGTGATGAAAGGTTATTTTAAAGATAAAGAAGCAACAGAGAAAGCAATGGCTGGAGGCTGGTTTCACTCAGGGGATTTAGCAGTTACACACCCAGATGGTTACATAAAAATTCAAGATAGATCGAAAGATATAATTATTTCTGGTGGGGAAAATATTTCATCAATCGAAATTGAAAATACACTTGCTAAGCACCCCGCTGTATCCATAGCAGCAGTTGTTGCTAAACCTGATGACAAATGGGGAGAGGTTCCGTGTGCATTTATTGAAAAAGCTAAAGACAAAGAGGTTACAGAACAAGAACTAATTGATTTTTGTAGAGAAACACTTGCAGGATTTAAAATTCCAAAAAAAATTGATTTTTGTGACCTGCCAAAAACATCAACAGGTAAAATACAAAAATTTGAGCTAAGAAAAAAAGCTAAGGAATTAAGTTGATTTTAAACGTTGAGAATAAATCAGTATTTGCATCTGATGCAGGTAAAAAATTTGATAATTCTAATCCAACAATAGTATTGCTTCACGGAAGCGGACTATCCCATATAGTATGGTCCTTAACTGAGCAGTATTTATCTAATCAAAATTATAACGTTATTTCTCTTGATTTACCAGGACATGGAAATTCTGAAGGACCTTGTTTAAAATCAATTGAAGAAATTGCAGAATGGATGGATAAAGTTTTTTCATCAATTAATATAAAAGATCTTATTTTAATTGGTCATTCCCAAGGATGTTTAGAGGCTTTAGAGTATTATTATAAATTTAAAAACAAAGTTGATAAAATTATTTTTATTGGTGGATCCTACAGAATTCCAGTTAATCAAGATTTAATTGATCTTGCACAAGCTGGAGATAAAAAAGCTGTCGAGTTGATGATGAAATGGGGTTACGAGGGTTCAAAAAAGTTTATTGGTGGAAATCCTGTTGAGAAAATAATTAATTCACCAAGAGATATTAGAGAGGTTTTAGCAATAGATTTAGTTGCATGTAATAATTATCAAAATGGAAAAAATGTTTTAGAAAAAATAGATTGCCCATCCTTATTTATTTTTGGTGAGAAAGATAAAATGATACCAATTGAAAAAGGAACAAAATTTGCAAATTCTGTAAAGAACTCTTTAACGCATGTGATAAATAAATGTGGTCACATGATTATGTTTGAAAATGCCTTCGAAATGAGGGAAAAGATCTCTGAATTTTTAAAAAAATGAAAACTTTTTCAATAGCAAAATCTAGAAGGATTAGAAGCACCCCTTATACATCAAGAATAGAAAAACAGGGGGTGACTGCTTATACGACATACAACCATATGTTATTACCAGCAGCCTTTGGATCTTTAGAGGACTCTTATCATCATTTAAAGAAATCAGTTCAGGTATGGGATGTAGCAGGTGAGAGACAGGTAGAAATAAGTGGCAAAGACTCTGCAAAATTAGTTCAGTTAATGACATGTAGAGATCTTTCAAAATCAAAAGAAGGAAGATGTTATTATTGTCCAATCATAGATGATAAAGGTGGAATAATTAACGATCCAGTAGTTTTAAAATTGGGAGAAGAAAGATGGTGGCTATCTATAGCAGACTCAGATGTTTTGCTATACGCAAAAGGATTAGCAATTGGAAAAAAATTTGAAGTAAAAATTTTTGAGCCTGATGTAAATATTATTGCAGTACAAGGTCCAAAGTCATTTAAATTAATGGAAAAAGTTTTTGGTCAGAAGATTACAGAGTTAAAGTTTTTTGGATTTGATTATTATGATTTTAAAGGAACAAAACATTTAATTGCTCAATCTGGCTGGTCTAAACAGGGTGGTTATGAAATTTATGTTGAAAATACTAAATCAGGCCAAGATTTATATGATACTCTTTTTGAAGATGGAAAAGAGTTTGATGTCAAACCAGGATGCCCAAATCTAATAGAAAGAATTGAAAGTGCATTATTATCTTATGGAAATGACATGGACATCAATGACAATCCCCTTGAGTGTGGATTTGATAAGTATGTAAGTTTAGATAGTGAAATAGATTTTCTAGGTAAAGAAGAATTAAAAAAAATTAGATCAGAAGGAATCAAAAAAAAATTAAAAGGAATTAAAATTGATGCAAAAGAAATTAGTGTAACTAGATCATTGAAAATAATGGATGAAAATAACACTATTATTGGTGAACTTAGATCAGCATGTTATTCCCCACATTTTAAACAGGTTATTGGTATTGCAATGATAAACAAACCATATTGGGAAGATAAACAAACTGTTAAAATTGATATTAATGATCAAACTTTTGAGGGAAAAGTTTGTGATTTACCTTTTATTTAGTATAAAACTAAAAAAATTATCATGAATATAGCAATAGTTGGAGCAACAGGAAACGTAGGTCGTAAAACTTTAGAGGTTTTAGAACAAAAAAATTTATCTATTGATAATCTTTATTTAGTTGCATCATCAAATAGTGCTGGAAAAGAATTAGAGTTTAAAGGAAAAAAATATACAATTGAAAATCTTGATACCTATGATTTTTCAAAAGCAAAAATAACTTTTTTTGCAGCGGGAGGAAAAATTTCAGAACAATACGCTGAAAAAGCAGCTAAACATACAATCGTAATTGATAACTCTAGTTATTTCAGAATGGATCCAGAAGTTCCTTTAATTGTTCCACAAGTTAATTCAAAAGAATTAGATAATATGAAAAAAAATATTATTGCTAATCCAAACTGTTCAACAGCTCAATTAGTTATAGCTTTAAAACCATTGCATGATATTTACAAAATAAAAAGAATTATAGTCTCCACTTATCAATCAGTTTCTGGAGGAGGAAAGGCCCCAATGGATGAATTGATTGAGCAAACTAAATTATATTTAGAAAATAAAAAAATTGAGTCAAAAAATTTTACAAAACAAATTGCGTTTAACGTAATTCCACACATCGATGTTTTTTCAGAAGATGGTTATACAAAAGAAGAATTAAAAATGACAAACGAGACAAAGAAAATTCTTGATCAAAATATAGAACTCTCAGCAACTTGTGTAAGAATACCTGTTTTAATTTCTCATTCTGAGGCAGTAAATATTGAATTTGAAAACGAATTTTCTTTAGAAAAAATAAGAGAAATTTTAAAAAATGCTGAGGGATGCGTTGTAATAGATAAAAGAGAAGATGGTGGTTACTCAACACCATTAGAAGCAGCAGGAAAAAATGAAACTTTTATTTCTAGAATAAGAGAAGATAAAACAAAAAAAAATTGTTTAAATCTTTGGATTGTTTCTGATAATTTACTTAGAGGAGCAGCGCTAAATTCTGTAGAAATAGCTGAAGCTATTATAAATAAAAATTAAAATGGAAAACAATCCTTTATCACCACATATACAAATTTATAAATGGCATATTTCATCTCTAGTATCCATCACTACAAGAATTACTGGTATAATTAATATTATTGTAATTTCACTTTTATGTTTTTGGGTTTCCCTTCTGCTATTAGGTGAACAGAATTATAATTTTATATATAATTTTTTTAATTCTTTTATTGGTAAATTTTTTGTCATTGGAGTTACATGGTCTTTCAGTTTTCAAGTGTTGAGTGAGATTAGACATTTGATTATGGACCTTGGTTATGGATTTGATTTAAAAACAACTAAAATTACCGGTTCGATTGTTATAATCGGATCATTTGTTTTGACAATTTTGATTTATCTATTTGGGAGAAGTTTAGTTTAATGAAGTCTGTTACAAAGAAATGGATATTATTAAAAATTAGTTCCTTAATATTAATACCTTTAATGTTCTGGTTTATTGTTAATTTTGTCTCTATATATGATAATGATTATCAATCTATACTTGGGTTTTTAACTTCTCAGAGTTCAAAGTTTTTAATTAGTCTTTTTTTAATTTTTTCCTATTTTTTTTCATCACTTAGTATAAGCGAGGTCTTTGAAGACTATATTCATAACGAAAAAATCAAAAATGCCGCAAACAAAGCTTTGAATATTTTTGCTATAATCATTCCTTTATTTACAATAATTGTAATATTTAATTTAAAATAATGAGCGCCTACGAAATTATAGATCATGAATATGATGTAGTTGTACTTGGAGCAGGTGGGTCTGGTTTAAGAGCCGCAGTTGGTTTAAGTGAAGCTGGGTTAAAAACAGCATGCATTTCTAAAGTATTCCCAACAAGAAGTCATACTTCTGCTGCCCAAGGTGGAATTTCAGCAGCATTAGGAAATATGGGTGAGGATGATTGGCGTTGGCATATGTATGATACCGTTAAGGGGGCAGACTGGCTGGGAGATCAAGATAGTATTGAATATTTATGTAAAGAGGCTCCTCAGGCAGTTATTGAATTAGAGAAATATGGTGTTCCATTTAGTAGAACTGAAGATGGAAAAATTTATCAAAGACCATTTGGTGGAATGAC
>WTIW01000044.1 GCA_011526385.1 Pelagibacteraceae bacterium
CCCATAATGTCAGACTCTTTCATTATGCTGTATTCTTTTCCATCAATTTTGACTTCAGTTCCTGACCATTTTCCGAAAAGAACTTTGTCTCCAACTTTAACATCCATAGGGATTACTTTTCCATCCTCAGTTTTTGCTCCACCACCTACGGCTACAACTTTGCCTTCTTGTGGTTTCTCTTGTGCTGTATCTGGAATAATTATACCACCAGCAGTTTTTTCACTACTGTCTAATACTTCTATTAACACTCTATCGTGTAACGGTTTGAATTTCATATAAACTCCTTTAAATTAGCAGTCATATAAAGGTCGATAATAAGTATTTCAAGATGTTAGATAAAATATATAAAACCAAAAAAGCAAGAATTAATTAGATTTTTAGGCTATATCTCAAACATGATCAAAAACCTCGACAATGACGGACTGCAAAAAATTGCCGAAAATTACGATCTTTTTTATATCGATATTTGGGGAGTTGTTCATAATGGTATTGAGCTACATAAGCAAGCAGTCAACACATTGGAGAAGCTTGATGAGTATAAAAAAGAATTTGTTCTTTTGACAAATGCACCAAGGCCAAACGAGCCTGTAATTAAGTTTTTAAAAAAAATGGGTCTTAAAAATTTTTTCAAAAACGTATTCACTTCAGGAGAGGCTGCAATGAGATATCTAAAAGCAGATTTAAAAGATCAAAAATTTTTTCATCTTGGTCCACCAAGAGATTTTGATCTATTTGCAACTTTTGAACATCTAAGAGAAAATAATTTAAGTTCAGCTGACTATATTCTTTGTACAGGTTTATTTGATGATCATGATGATGACTTAGATTACTATAAAAATTTACTCAAAAATCATACTTCAAAAAAAATGATATGTACTAATCCAGATTTAATAGTTGATAGAGGAGAAATCAGAGAACTCTGCGCAGGATCTGTAGCCAAAGTTTTTGAAGAATTGAATGGTGAAGTAATATATTTTGGAAAACCTTACCCACCAGTTTATGAGTTGTCAGCCAATGTTAAAAATAGAAAAGTATTATGTATTGGAGATAACTTAAATACAGATATTAAGGGTGCAAATATTCAAAACTTTGATTCGTTGCTTGTGGGCGGAGGTATTCACAGAAATGAAATTTCTGATAAAAAAATAGAAAATTTAATGAAGTCTCATGAAGTTAAAATTGATTATATTCAAACACAACTCAAATGGTAAAAGCAAAAGTATATAAAAACTTTAATATTAAGCACATCCACCAAAACTCTATTATATTAATCGGTAACTTTGATGGATTACATCTGGGACACCAAAGACTATTCAAAGAGGCTTTTAGTTATAAAAAAAAATTTAATCTTAAGCTTGGTGTTGTAACGTTTGATCCAATACCAAAAATGTTTTTTAACAAACAAATAAAAAATTATAGAATCTCAAATTTTGATCAAAAATTAAATTACTTTAAAAAATTCAATGTCGATTTTGTAATAAATAAAAAATTTGATAAAAAATTTTCAAAAATAAATTGTAATAGTTTTATAGAGAATTACTTAAATAAAAAATTAAAATCAAAAATTCTATTTGTAAGTAACAATTTTAGGTTTGGTCATAAACGAGAAGGAGATGTTAAGCTACTTAAAAAATTTCAAGATAAATTTGAATATAAATTAGTTAAGCCAAAACCATTAATAAAAAATAAAAAAACAGTATCTTCAACATTGATTAGAAAATTATTAGAAACTGGAAATTTACAAAATGCTAATAAACTTCTATCTAGAAATTGGTCAATTGATGGAAAAGTTGAAAAAGGTAGAATGATGGGAAGAAAAATAGGATTTCCCACATGCAACATTGATATTGGAAATTATGTGATTGCTAAACCTGGCGTCTATTCTGTGAGTGTAAAATTAGATAAAAATAAAAAAATTTTTAAAGGTATAGCTAATCTTGGATATAGACCGACATTTAATCAAAAAAAAATATTATTAGAGGTAAATTTATTTAATTTTTCTGGAAATCTTTATAATAAAAAACTATCAGTTGATTTTTTAAAATTTATAAGAGGAGAAAAAAAATTTAAAAATATTGAGGAACTAAAAAACCAAATAAAAAAAGATATTTTGTCAGCAAAAAAATAAATAATGAGCAAAGATCATATTAATTTACCTAAAACAGCTTTTTCCATGAAAGCAAATCTGCCAGTAAGAGAACCTGGCATTTTAGAATATTGGCAGAAAATAAATTTATACCAAAAATTGAGAAACAAAAGCAAAGGCAAAGAAAAATTTGTACTTCACGATGGACCACCTTATGCCAATGGTAACATCCATATGGGCACAGCTTTAAATAAAATATTAAAAGATATAATAACAAAATTTCATCAAATGGATGGAAAAGACTCTGTATATGTCCCTGGGTGGGATTGCCATGGTCTTCCCATAGAGTGGAAAATTGAAGAACAATACAAAAAAAATAAAAAAAATAAAAATGATGTTCCAATAATTGAATTCAGAAAAGAATGTAGAGACTTTGCAACTAAGTGGATTGATATTCATAAAGATCAATTTCAAAGGTTAGGTGTAATAGGAGACTGGCAAAATTATTACTCTACGATGAGTTTTGATGCCGAAGCTCAAATTGTAAGAGAATTAGGAAAATTTTTAAAAGAAGGAAGTTTATATAGGGGTTATAAACCAGTCCTTTGGTCTACCGTTGAAAAAACTGCCTTAGCAGATGCTGAAGTAGAGTATATGGATCATACATCTGATACAATTTATGTAGAGTTTCCAGTCATTAAAACTAATTTAAAAGAACTTGAAAATTCTAATGTAGTTATTTGGACAACAACTCCCTGGACAATTCCTGCAAATAGAGCATTAGCTTATAATCAAAGTTTAACCTATCTAATTATTGAGTTAGAGGCAGGAAAAAAAATTGTAGTTGCTAAAGAATTATTAGAGTCTTTTAAGAAAGATACAGATAAAGAGAATATTAAAATTGTAAAAGAATTTTCAGGTAAAGAATTTGAAGGAACTATTTGCAATCATCCATTCAGAGAAATTGGGTATGATTATGAAGTTCCAATGTTAGAAGCAAGATTTGTAACAACAGAACAAGGAACAGGAATAGTCCATTGCGCCCCAAGTCATGGACCAGATGATTTTAATTTATGTTTAAATAACAATATCCAGGCAATTGAAACTGTTGATGGTGATGGAAAGTATACAAAGAATATTTTGCATTTTGAAGGGCTTCACATATTCAAGGCAAACGAAGTTATTATAGAAAAGTTAAGAGAGGTAAAAAAACTTATAGCTAATGGTAAACTAAATCATTCCTATCCACACTCCTGGAGATCTAAAGCACCACTAGTGCATAGAGCAACACCACAGTGGTTTATATCAATGGAAAGTCATAAGCTTCGATCTAAAGCACTTAAAGCACTTGATGAAACTACGTTTTATCCAAGCAAAGGAAAAGAAAGAATAAAATCAATGATAGAAACTAGACCAGATTGGTGTGTTTCAAGACAAAGGGTTTGGGGAGTTCCGCTACCAATTTTTATATCCAAGAAAGATGGCACAGTTTTAGTTGATGATGATGTTTTTGAAAATATTGCACGAATTTATGAAAAAGAAGGTTCAGACTGTTGGTTTTTAGATGACTATCAAAAATTATTAGGTGAGAAATATAAAGCTGATGATTATGAGAAGTTAAGTGATATTGTTGAGGTTTGGTTTGATAGTGGTTCCACGCATTCCTTTGTTTTAGAAAAAAGAGAAGATTTAAAATGGCCAGCATCAATGTATTTAGAGGGATCAGATCAACATAGAGG
>WTIW01000078.1 GCA_011526385.1 Pelagibacteraceae bacterium
CATCACCCAATTGAATATCAAAATCATATTTTTGATAAATTAATGGAAGCAGGTCAAGATCTTGGAATTAAACCATATGGAATAAGAGCCATGAACAGTTTGAGAGTAGAGAAATCTTATAAACTTGTTGGAACAGAATTATCAATTGAGTACTCACCTTATGAAAGTGGTTTAGATAGATTTATTCACCCTAACAAAGGTAAATTTATTGGATTAGAAGCATTAAACCAATGGAGAGAAAAAGGATTTAACAACAAACTTATTACTTTAGAAGTTCATAATACAACTGATGCAGATGTATTAGGAAATAATCCTGTGTATGAAAATGGAACAGTTATTGGAAGAGCCACAGGTGGAGATTATGGATTTAGATTAGATAAATCAGTTGCACTTGCAATGGTTAAACCAGAATTAGGAAATGTGGGTCAAAAATTAAAAATTGATATTTTAGGAAAAATGCATGATGCAACAGTACTTGAAGAAAGTCCGTATGATCCTGAAAATAAATTATTAAGAGCATAATGAAAATATTAGTCGCTGTAAAAAGAGTAATTGATTATAACGTTCAAGTAAGAGTTAAAGAAGATGGAACTGGAGTTGTAACTGACAATGTTAAAATGTCGACAAATCCGCCAGATGATAACGCTGTTGAAGAAGCTGTAAAAATAAAAGAGGCAGGAAAAGCAACCGAGATAGTTGCAGTAACTGTTGGTGAAGAAAAAGCACAAGAGACAGTTAGAAAAGCATTAGCAGTTGGAGCTGATAGAGGAATTCATGTTAAAGTTGATGGAATAGTAGAGCCTTTAGCTGTTTCAAAATTATTACAAAAAATTGTCGATAAGGAAAAACCTGATTTAGTTTTTATGGGTAAACAAGCAATTGATGATGATTGCAATCAAACAGGACAAATGCTTGCTGCTCTTTTAAATTGGCCTCAAGCAACTTTTGCATCAAAAATTGATGTTAAAGACAAATCTTTAGAAGTAACTCGTGAGGTCGACGAAGGTTTAGAAACTATAGAAGTGAATGTTCCTGCAATTGTAACATGTGATTTAAGACTTAATGAACCAAGATACGCATCATTACCTAATATAATGAAGGCAAAGAAAAAACCTATTGAACAGATAAATGCATCTGATCTTGGTGTTGATACAGCACCTAGAATTGAACAAATAAAAGTTGAAGAACCACCTAAAAGAAAAGCAGGAATTAAAGTTGCAAATGTTGCTGAACTTGTTCAAAAACTTAAAAATGAGGCTAAAGTAATATAATGTCAGTATTATTAATTGCAGAACATAATAACAAAGAAGTTAAACCATTTACATACAATGCAATAACTGCTGCATCACAAATAGATCAAGATCTCCATGTTTTGCTTATTGGTCATCAGGCAGATAGTGTTGCAAAATCACTTTCAGAAGTTCCAAATGTTAAAAAAGTAATTCAAGTAGATAATGAAATGTATGAGAACTATATTGCAGAAAATTTTACATCTGCAATTATTAAAAATGCAGAAAATTATTCTCACATAGTATGTTCAGCTAATACATTTGGTAAAAATTTAATGCCAAGGGTAGCAGCACTTTTAGATACCTCACAAGTTAGTGACATAATTAAAGTAATTTCAGCAGATACCTTTTTAAGACCTATTTATGCAGGAAATGCTTTTGCTACAGTTAAAAGCAATGATACTAAAAAGTGTGTAACAATAAGACCTACATCTTTTGAAGCAGCACCATCCACAGGTGGATCTGCAGAAATAGTTAAAGCTGATGCAGGTGAAAAATCAGAACTTACAAAATTTGTAAAAAGAGAAGAAATTAAATCAGATAGACCAGAACTTGGAACTGCAAGGATTGTGGTTTCAGGTGGAAGAGGTATGCAAAGTGGTGAAAACTTTAAATTAATCCAACAAGTAGCTGATAAATTAAATGCAGCAATAGGTGCCTCAAGAGCAGCAGTTGATGCTGGTTATATTACCAATGATCATCAAGTTGGACAAACAGGAAAAGTAGTAGTTCCAGATTTATATATTGCAGTTGGAATTTCAGGTGCAATACAACACTTAGCTGGAATGAAAGAAAGTAAGGTTATAGTTGCAATAAATAAAGATGGTGAAGCGCCAATTTTTAGTGTTGCTGATTATGGTCTTGAGGCTGATTTATTTGAAGCTCTTCCACAGTTCCTAGAAGAGCTGAACAAATTAAACACTATACAAAAATAACAAATACTGTAGAAAATTAACATATGTCCAGAGAAGTAATGGAATATGATGTTGTAATTGTTGGTGGCGGTCCATCAGGATTGGCAACTGCAATAAAATTAAAACAATTAAATCCCGAAATTAATGTTTGTTTGTTAGAAAAAGCATCAGAGATTGGTGCACATATTTTGTCTGGAAATGTTTTTGAAACAAGAGCCTTAGATGAATTAATTCCTAATTGGAAAGAATTAAATGCACCTGTTAAAACAAAAGTTTCTAAAGAAAAATTTTTATTTCTTGGTAAAGAAAAATCTTTAAGTTGGCCAACTTGGTTATTACCAAAAGTTCAACAGAACCATAAAAATTATATCATTAGTCTTGCTAATTTATGTCGTTGGCTTGCAGAACAAGCTGAAGGTTTAGGTGTTGAAATATTTCCAGGATTTCCAGCTAGTGAAATTTTATACAATGAGGATGGTTCAGTAAAAGGAATTGCAACTCAAGACATGGGTTTAGATAAAGAAGGAAATAAAAAAGATAGTTATGAGCCAGGAATGGAACTTCATGCTAAAGTTACAGTTTTTGCAGAAGGGTGCAGAGGACATTTAGGAAAACAATTAATTAAAAAATTCAATTTAGATGAAGGTAAAGATCCTCAACAATATGGAATTGGTTTTAAAGAAATTTGGGAAATTGATGAGAAAAATCATAACGAAGGTTTGGTGATGCATACAGCTGGATGGCCATTAGATAATAGCACTTATGGTGGAAGCTTTATGTATCATGCAGAAAACAAACAAGTATTTTTAGGTTATGTTATAGGATTAGATTATAAAAATCCTCATCTATCACCTTTCGATGAGTTTCAAAGATTTAAAACTCATCCTGCAATTAAAAAAATAATAGAGGGTGGAAAAAGAATTTCATATGGCGCAAGAGCTTTAATTGAAGGTGGACTTCAAAGTTTACCTAAAATGTATATGCCAGGTGCATTATTAGTTGGTTGTGATGCTGGTACTTTGAACATGCCAAAGATTAAAGGCTCACATACAGCTATGAAAAGTGGAATGATTGCTGCAGAAAGTATTATGGAGCATTTTAAAATTAAAAAAAATCTTTCTATTTATGAAGAAAAATTCAAAGAAAGTTGGGTTTATAAAGAGTTACATGAGGCAAGAAATGTTAAACCAAGTTTTTCTTGGGGGTTAATACTTGGAATAATTTTTACAGGTATAGATCAAATATTATTTAGAGGAAAATTACCTTTCACATTAAAGCATAAACACGCAGATCACGAGACTTTAAAACCCGCAAGTTCTATGCCAAAAATTGAATATCCTAAACCAGATAACGTTATAACTTTTGATAAAACTAGCTCAGTATATTTAACAGGAACCAATCATGCAGATAATCAACCTGTACATTTAAGATTAAAAGATCCTAATTTACCAATTAATTATACATTAGAAAAATTTGATGAACCTGCTCAAAGATATTGTCCAGCTGGAGTTTATGAAGTCCAACAAGAAAATAATATCAATAAATTCGTTATTAATTCTCAAAACTGCATACATTGTAAAACTTGTGATATCAAAGAGCCATCACAGAATATTACTTGGGT
>WTIW01000050.1 GCA_011526385.1 Pelagibacteraceae bacterium
AGTTAAAGCAAGACTTTTTTGTATTACATTTTTAGTTATCACTGATCCAGCTCCAACTATACTTTTTTTATTTATAGTTATTGGAGCAACTAATGAGGAGTTTGATCCAATAAAAGCATCATCTTTGATATTTGTTTTGTTCTTCCTTACCCCATCGTAATTACAAGTAATTGTACCTGCTCCAACATTTACATTTTTTCCAACGACTGTATCACCAACGTATGATAAATGATTAATCTTAGAATTTTTTCCAATATTACTTTTTTTAATTTCAACAAAATTTCCAATCCTCGCTCCTTTTTGTATTTTAACATCTGGTCTAATTCTTGCATAAGGGCCAATATCAACTTTATCCTCAATAATTACTCCCTCGAGATGAGAAAATGATTTAATAGTAACATTATTTCCTATTTTAACTTTTTTAGAAAACACAACATACGGTTCGATCACAACATTTTTTCCAATAGTTGTCTCTTTTGAAAAAAAAACTGTATCTGGTGCAATCATTTGTACACCTTTTTTTAAAAACTTTTCTCTTAGTTTTTTTTGTTCTTTTTGTAAATTTTGATTTGCCATTTGATTATTGTATATATTTGACTATTAGTTTAATTAATTCACAATTTATTTCTTAAAAAAACTAAAAATAATGCAAAAACTTACAATTCTTTTTGATCTAGATGGAACTTTAGTTGATACAGCTCCTGATCTTATTAGAGCTCATAATTATGTAATGAAAAAATTTGGATATCCTACCAAATCTATAGAAGAATTAAAAAATGCAGTTGGTAGGGGTGCAAAAGCTATGATGGAAAAGACATATGGTAAGTGGCAGTGGTTTGATGAAAAAATTAAAAATGAAATGTCAAAAGAATTTATATCCTATTATGGAAAAAATATTTTACACGATAGTACTCTGTTAAATGGAGTAAAAGAATTTTTGATATGGTGTAAAAAAGAAAATATATCAATGGCTGTATGCACAAATAAAACTGAACACTTAGCTGTAGATCTTTTAAAAAAAATTGGGATTTATGATTATTTTGAATATGTAGCTGGTTTTAATACCTTTGATTATTGTAAGCCAGATCCACGACACTTAACTACAACTATTGAAATACTAGGAGGTGATAAAAGTAAATCAATAATGATTGGTGACAGTGAAACTGATGCAAATGCTGCAAGAGCTGCTGGGATACCAATGATTTTACTAAAATACGGATATACTGAAAAAAGATCTACTGAAATTTATCACAATCATTTAATAAAAGACTTTGTAGGTATTGAAAAAATAATATCTGAATATCTTTAATATTGATTAATTTTTTTTAACTATTAAAACAAAATTACTTATTAGGAGTTATTTTGTTATTACATAAAGTAAAAGTTTACCCATCAAAAAATCATCTTCCAAAGAAAAAACAGCTTGCTTGGAAAATAGCTGAGATAGCCAGTGATAATGCAAAACTAGATAAAAATTCAATTGATATGGTAATTAATAGAATAATTGATAATGCCTCTGTAGCTATTGCTTCTTTAAATAGAAGACCAGTAGTATCTGCTAGAGAAATGGCTTTAGGACATTCAAGAAAAAATGGAGCTACTTTATTTGGTGTGAATTCAAAATTAAAATTTGATTGTGAGTGGGCTGCATGGGCAAATGGAACTGCTGTAAGGGAGCTTGATTTTCATGATACTTTTTTAGCTGCAGACTATAGTCACCCAGGTGATAACATTCCCCCTCTTCTAGCTGTTGCTCAACAATTAAAAAAAAATGGAAAAGATTTATTAAGAGGAATAATAACTGCTTATGAAGTGCAAGTTAACTTAGTCAAAGGAATTTGTTTACATAAACATAAAGTTGACCACATAGCTCATCTTGGACCAAGTGTTGCAGCAGGGATTGGTTCAATGTTAAAATTAAAAACTGATACTATTTATCAGGCTGTACAACAGGCTTTGCACGTCTCAATTTCTACAAGACAATCAAGAAAAGGTGAAATTTCAAGTTGGAAAGCTTATGCTCCAGCGCATGCTGGTAAACTTGGTATTGAAGCGGTAGATAGAGTTATGAGAGGAGAAGGTGCTCCTAGTCCAATTTATGAAGGTGAAGATAGCGTCATTGCAAGAATTTTAGATGGTAAAAATGCAAAATATTTTATTCCTCTGCCAAAAAAAAATGAAAGTAAAAAAGCTATACTTGAAACTTACACAAAAGAATACTCAGCTGAATATCAAGCTCAAGCATTGATAGATATAGCTAAAAAACTAAATAACAAAATACCAGATTTAAATAATATTAAAAAAATAGATATATTTACCAGTCATCATACTCACTATGTAATAGGAACTGGTGCAAACGATCCACAAAAAATGGATCCAAATGCTAGCAGAGAAACATTAGATCATTCTATTATGTATATATTTGCTGTTGCTTTAGAGGATGGTGATTGGCACCATGTAAAATCATATACAAAATCAAGAGCAAATAAAAAAAGTACTATTAAAATTTGGAAATCCATAAAAACCCATGAAGATAAAAAATGGACTAAAAAATATCATGACCCAAATCCAAAAAAGAAATCATTTGGAGCAAAAGTTGTAATTACTATGAATAATAATAAAAAATATTCAGAAGAATTAGAAAGAGCTGATGCACACCCTTATGGATTAAGACCTTTTAAAAGAAATAATTATATTAATAAGTTTAAAATTTTGACTGATAAAATTCTTTCACCTAAAGAAAGTAATAGATTTTTAAGAGATGTTCAGAATTTAAATAATTTAAAAAATGGTCAACTTAATAAACTTAATATCGAGGTAAATAAAAAATATTTAAAAAGAAATTATAGAAAAGGAATTTTTTAATGCATTTTGTTGAAAAAAATGCAGAACAAAAAAGAATTGATCTTGATCAAAAATTAAAATCCAAACAAATTTTAAGATTTCCAGGTGCTTATAATCCTCTTACAGCAAAAGTAATTGAAGAAATTGGTTATGATGGAGTTTATGTATCTGGAGGTGTGATGTCTAATGATTTAGGATATCCAGATATTGGTCTTACCACGCTCAATGATGTAAGTAAAAGATCTGAACAAATTGCAAGGGTAACTAATCTTCCAACTATTGTTGATATAGATACTGGATTTAAATCATGCAAAGAAACAATTGAAACATTTGAAAAATTTGGAATCTCTGCTGTTCACCTAGAGGATCAAGTTGAGAGAAAACGTTGTGGTCATTTAGATAATAAAGAACTTATATCGCAAGCAGAAATGGTTAAAAAAATAGAAGAATGTGTTTCATCAAAAAAAGATAAAAATTTTAAAATTATTGCTAGATCAGATGCAAAAAGTGTTGAAGGAATAGATAAAATGATTGATAGATGTAAAGCATATGTAGATGCAGGTGCTGATATCATTTTCCCAGAAGCCTTGAGTGATGAAAAAGAATTTGAAAAAGTAAGAAAATCTTTAGATTGTTATCTGCTAGCTAATATGACTGAATTTGGAAAATCCAAACTGTTAAATTTCAAAGATTTGGAAAATTTAGGTTATAATATTGTTATTTATCCAGTTACAACTCAAAGATTAGCTATGAAAAGCGTTGAAGATGGTTTGCGTGCTATTTTTGCAGATGGACATCAAAATAATTTACTAGATAAGATGCAAACAAGAAAACGTTTATATGATTTAGTAGAATATGAAAAATATAATTCGCTAGATGAAAAAATTTATAACTTTAGTACTGAAGGACATGAATAATGAGTGATGAAATTAAAAAAGGTTTACTAGGTATAGTTGTTGATGAAAC
>WTIW01000040.1 GCA_011526385.1 Pelagibacteraceae bacterium
TTTATAATTGCATCAATTGCAACTGCAGTTTTACCTGTTTGTCTATCACCAATAATTAATTCCCTTTGCCCTCTTCCTATTGGAACCAAGCTATCAATTGATTTCAAGCCTGTTTGCATTGGTTCACTAACAGATTTACGTGGGATAATACCAGGAGCTTTTACCTCTACCCTAGTTCTTTTAATTCCTTTATCTAATGCCCCTTTGCCATCAATTGGATTTCCTAAACCATCAACTACTCTTCCTAAAAGTTCTTTTCCTACAGGTGTATCAACGATTGCTCCTGTTCTTTTAACTGTATCTCCTTCTTTAACGGCTCTATCATCTCCAAAAATTACAACACCTACATTTTCACTTTCTAGGTTTAAAGCCATTCCTTTTGATCCATCTGAGAATTCAACCATTTCACCTGCCTGAACATTATCTAGACCATATATTCTAGCAATACCATCACCTACTGATAATACTTGACCAACTTCAGAGACCTCTGCTTTATCTCCAAATTGTTTAATTTGTTCTTTTAATATTTTAGTTACTTCTGAAGGATTTATTTCCATTTACGCCTCTATCATTTTCTTTTCTATTTGTTGTAATTTATTTTTAATGGAAGTGTCGACCATAGTGCTACCCACCTTAAGGACTAAACCACCAATTAAACTTGGATCATGTTTGTAGTTTAATTTTATATTAGAGCCAAAATGCTCTGCAAGCTCCTCTTTTACTTTAGCAATATCTTTTTCATTCAATTCTTTAGCAGCTTGAATTTCTGCTTTAATTTCACCTCTAGATCTAGAGCAGACTTCTAAATAATCATTAAATATTTTTTCAACATAAAAAAATCTTCTTTTTTGAATTAAAAAACTAATAAATCTTTTTAACAATCCATTAAAATTATTTTGGTCAGCTATAGTTTCCATTACTTTTATTAATTCACTATTTTTTGTAGTCGGATTTTTTATTAAATCTCTAAATTCTGAACTATCTTTAATTAATTTTAAAATAGCAGTAGTCTGTTCCTCTACTTCGAGGAGTACATAATTTTCCGAAGCCAATTCGAATAAAGCTTGTGCGTAGCTGTTATTGGATGTTACTGATGTATTGTTTTCGCTCAATTTATGCTCTCAATAATGAAGATGTTTTAAAAATTTTGCTTAATTAACACACGAATTATCAGTCTTCAAGACTCAGATCAAAAAAAAAGCAACTATTTGGTGGGCTAATTGAAGCTAATTGGGTCTACATCAACTGTTAGTTTCATTCCTTTTGGAAATTTAATTTTGTTTAAGATCATTTTGAGTTTTTCCTGAATATTAGAAGTTTTTTTAGCTCTTATCAAAAGTCTGCTTCTAAATTTTCTATTTATTTTAAAAATAGGAGCATTAACCGGGCCAAGTACTTTTTCATTGATTTTGCTGCTTATGTTTTTTTTTAATTTTGCAGCTTCTATGTCCAATAATTTTTCATTTTCTGAATATAAGATCAACGAAACAAATCTTTCAAATGGTGGAAGGCTATTTTGTTTTCTTAATTTTAGTTCATACTCCAAGAAATTAAATGGATCATCATTAGTAATTTGATTTATTACCTCGGGTTTTAAATTAAAAGTTTGAAAATACACATTTGCAGGTTTTCCCGTTCGTCCAGCTCTTCCAGATAGTTGATGATAAAGTTGTAAATTCTTTTCAGTACTTCTTAGATCGTGCCCTTGTGATGTCAAATCTATATCTAAAACGATAATACAATTTAGATTTGGAAAGTGAAATCCTTTGGAAATTAGTTGTGTGCCAACCAGTATATTTGCTTTACCAGATATAATTTTATTTAATATATTTTTTCCAGAGGCTTTATTCATTGTATCACTAGAAAAAATTATTATTTCTTTATCAGGAAATAATAATTTCACCTCTTCAGCAATTTTTTCTACCCCTGGTCCACTGAAAATAAAATCACAAAAGTTATCTTTTTTACATTTTCTTTGCATACCCGAAGAATGTCCACAGTAATGACATAAAAGCTTTTTTTTATTTTTATGGTAAACAAGATTAATTGAACAATTTGGACAGGTATAAACATTTAAACATTTTTTACATAAAACATAAGGAGCAAAACCTCTTCTATTTATAAAAAAAAGAACTTGATCACCTTTTTCAAGATGATCTTTAACCTTTTCAAGAGTCTTTAGTGAAAAAAAGTTTTTCTTTAGCAATTTATTTTCATTCAAATCAATTATATGATGCTTTGGCAAATTCGCTCCCTTGTATCTGCTAAATAATCTTGAATGAGAATATTTTTTATTTTTTATATTTGCATAAGTTTCTATTGATGGAACCGCTGTAACTAAATTAATTGGGATATTTTCACTTTTTGCACGAGCAATTGACATATCTCGAGCATTATAAATTATACCTTCATCTTGTTTAAATGATTGATCATGTTCTTCATCTACAATTATTAGTCCTAAGTTTTGAAAAGGTAGAAACAATGCTGATCTTGCCCCTATTACAACTTTTATTTCGTTATTAGCTAAACCACTCCAAATAATTTTTTTTCTTTTTGGTGTTATTTTTGAATGCCAAATAGCTGCTTCAAAACCAAAAAAATTTTTAAACTTTTTCTCAAATTCACCTGTAAGTCCAATTTCTGGCAATAAAATCAGACATTGTTTTTGATTTTCTATTATTTTTTTTATTGCATTAAAGTAGACTATAGTTTTTCCAGAACCAGTTGTTCCCTGAAGCAAATGTACTCTGAAAGAATTGTTATTAATAATTATTTCTTTTAATGCAATTTCTTGCTCTTTAGATAGTTTAAATTGCTCTTTTTTATTAATTTCTTGGTATTTTTGATATTCATTTTGATTTTGTATTTCAACAGCATTTCCACTTAAAAGATGAAGCTTAAGAACCATGCCTAATGGAACAATGTTATATTTTGAAAACCAGTTTAAAAACTCAATTGTTTGTCTTTTTAAAGGCTTAATATTTATTTTCTTTTCAATTGATTTAATTCTAAATTGTTTTGAAGTATTTTTCTCAAATTGATCCCAGATAACTCCTGTAATTATTTTTTTTCCAAAATTAACTTTTACATAATCACCCACTTCAAGTTTCAATTCACTTTCATATGTAAATGGATGATCGAATATATTTGGCAATAAAACCGGATATTTCATAAATAGTATTATGAAATTATATTAAGAGTGAATTTGTCTTTTTTCTACTGATAAAGCAGCTTCTTTAATGGCCTCTGAAAAAGTAGGGTGTGCATGACAAGTTCTTGCAATATCTTCCGAACTTGCTCCAAATTCCATCGCTACTGCCATCTCTGCAATCATTTCTCCTGCATGGGGACCTATAATATGAACTCCCAAAACTTTGTCAGTTTTCGAGTCAGCAAGAATTTTTACAAAACCTTCTGGTTCATCAATTGCTTTTGCTCTTGAGTTTGCCATAAATGGAAATTTTCCAACTTTATAAGTTATATTTTTTGAATTTAATTGCTCTTCTGTTTTTCCTACCGTTGCAACCTCTGGCGAAGTATAAACAACTCCCGGTATAATATCGTAATTTACATGTCCCGATTGCCCAGCAATCAGTTCTGCAACTGCAATTCCTTCTTCTTCGGCTTTATGAGCTAGCATTGGCCCTTCTATTACATCTCCAATTGCATAAATATTTTTTATATTTGTTTCAAAATTCTTGTTTACTTTAACTCTTCCTTTTTCATCAACTTCAACTCCTACTTTCTCTAAATTTAAACCATTTGTATATGGTTTTCTTCCAACAGATATCAATACAACATCCGCTTCAATATTATTTTTCTTATTTTCCGTATCGCTAGTTTCAATAATTACTCCATTTTGATTTTTTGTAATTTTTTCTACTTTTGTATTTAATTGAAATTTAATTCCCTGTTTTTTTAATATTTTCATAAACTCATTGGAAATTTCTCTATCCATTCCAGGTGTAATGTGATCTAAAAATTCAATTACTTCTACCTCTGATCCTAATCTCGACCATACAGAACCCATTTCTAATCCAATATATCCACCACCAACGACAACCATTTTTTTTGGAAGTTCCGCTAAAGACAATGCTCCGGTTGAAGAAATAATTCTTTCCTCGTCAAATTCCATTCCTGGGATCGATACAGGTTCTGATCCTGTGCTTATAATTACTTTGCTTGACTGAATAATTGTTTCCTCACCATCAGCTGTAATTGCTATTTCTTTAGAATTTTTAAAAGATCCTTTTCCTTTAAAGTAAGTTACTTTATTTTTCTTAAATAAAAATTCGATCCCTTTTGTTAAAACAGTTACCGCTTTTTCTTTATTTTTCATCATTTTTCCAAGATTGAGTTTTGGCTCTCCAATCTCAATACCAATCTTTTCAAAATTTTTAGCTTTATGAAAATTTTCTGACAAATTAAGCAAGCTTTTTGACGGAATACATCCAACATTGAGGCACGTACCTCCAAGTGAACCTCTTGACTCTATACATGCAGTTTTCAAACCTAATTGAGATAATCGTATAGCGCAAACATAACCTCCGGGTCCACCACCTATAACTGTTACATCAAATTTTTCTGACATTTATATATTTAAAAATAATCTTCTTGGGTCTTCTAGGTTTTCTTTTACAGTTTTTAAAAAAGATACAGAGTCTTTACCATCAATAATCCTATGATCGTAAGAAAGTGCAAGGTACATTATTGGTTTAATTTTAATTTCACCATCCTGCACTACTGGTCTCTCCACAATATTATGCATTCCAAGAACACCTGATTGCGGTGGATTTAATATTGGAGTAGATAGCATTGATCCATAAACTCCACCATTGCTTATGGTAAAAGTTCCCCCCTGAAGATCCTCAATAGTTAAAGTGCTATTTTTTGCTTTTTCAGATAAATTTTTAATTTCTTTTTCGATATCAGCAAAAGACATTTCATCTGCATTTCTTAATACTGGAACCACAAGTCCTTTTTCAGTACCTACAGCAAAGCTTACATTGTAATAATTTTTATAGACAATTTCTTGTCCTTCAACTTCAGCATTAATTGCTGGATATAGTTTTAAAGCAACTACACAGGCTTTTACGAAGAAGGACATAAATCCAAGCTTAATTCCATATCTTGATTGAAAATCTTCTTGATTTTCTTTTCGCATGGACATTATTCCAGACATATCAACTTCATTAAATGTTGTAAGCATAGCTGCATTATCTTGAGCTTCTTTTAATCTCTTAGCTATAGTCTGTCTTAGTCTAGACATTTTAATTCTTTCCTCTTCGCCATATTGCGCTTTTCTTGGATTTGGTTTTGGATTGGTACCCATTAAACTGATTAAATCTCCTTTTAAAATTCTTCCATCTTTTCCTGATGGAGTAACTTGCTCTACATCAATATTTTTTTCTGCAACCATTTTTCTAACTGCAGGAGAAAGAACAGGATTTATTTTTTTTATTTCTGGTGATGTGTCTTTAACTTCTTCAGTCAAAATTAGAGGCTCTTCTTCCACAGGTTGATTTTGTTCTGACTTTTTTTCAATTTCTAGATTTATAACATTGTCTTTTTTAATTACTTCTGGCTCTATTACTTTATTTTTTTTAGGTTCTTTTTTTACTGATTTAGTCGGTTCTGGTTTTTCTTTTTCTTGAGTTTCTTTAATATCTGCTGCTTTAATTGAATCTGAAATAACACCCAATACAGCGCCAACTTCTACAGTGTCGCCCTCTTTTGCATTAATTTCTGAAATTACACCGTTTGTCGAGGCTGGTACTTCTAAATTCACTTTATCTGTCTCTAGTTCTACAATCGCTTCATCTGCGATAACACTATCCCCTTGTTTCTTTAACCATTTTGATACAGTTGCCTCTGTTATACTTTCTCCAAGAACAGGAACTAAAATTTTTTCACTCATTTATTCAAATACTTTGTTAATAATTTCTTGTTGTTCAGAAAGATGTCTTTTGGCATAACCTGTTGCGGGTGATGCATCTGGGCTTCTTCCAATATAAGAAACAATGCTACTTTTAGCCTTAATAGTTTCTAATGTCCATTGTATATAATCTCTTACTGAAAACCACGCTCCCATATTTTTAGGTTCTTCTTGGCACCAATAAAACTTAGCGTTATCTGCAAAAGGTTTTAATTCTTTTACAAGTGCTTTAGCAGGAAATGGATATAATTGTTCAATTCTGAACATTACAACGTCATTTACTTTCATTTTTTCTCTAGCAGCAAGTAAATCAAAATAAACTTTACCTGAACACAATATAACTTTTCTTATTTCTGTTTTTTTCTTTAATTTAATAAAACCTTTTGATTGAGGATCCATCGCATGATCCCACATAACTCTATGAAATGTATTTTCTTTGCCGAAATCTTTAATATTTGAAACACAAAGTTTATTCCTTAATAAGGATTTGGGTGTCATCATTATTAACGGTTTTCTAAAATCTCTGTGCATTTGTCTTCTTAATGCATGAAAATAATTTGCAGGAGTCGTACAATTCATTATTTGAAGATTATCATTAGCACATAATTGTAGATATCTTTCAAGTCTTGCTGATGAGTGTTCTGGGCCTTGTCCTTCATATCCATGAGGTAGTAACATTACCAATCCCGAAGCTCTATTCCATTTTCTTTCACCAGATGCAATAAATTGATCAATAATCACTTGAGCTCCATTTGCAAAATCGCCAAATTGAGCTTCCCATAAAGTTAGGGTATTTGGTTCAACCAAGCTGTAACCATACTCAAAACCAAGGACAGCAAGTTCAGACAGAAAACTATCTACAACTTCAAAGTTTTTTTGGTATTTTGAAATATTATTTAGTGGAATATACCTTGAGTTATCTATTTGATTTCTTAATACAGAATGTCTCTGACTAAATGTTCCTCTTCCAGAGTCTTGACCTACTAATCTAACAGGGTAGCCCTCTTCTAATAGTGAGCCAAAAGCTAAAGCTTCAGCTGTTGCCCAATCAATACCGTAACCTTGATCAACAGAGTTTTTTCTTGCATCTAAAATTTTTAAAATTGTTTTGTGAATATTTTTATCCTGAGGTGCAGTATTAATTTTATCAGAAATATTTTTTAATATTTTAATATCGGCCCCTGTTATACCTCTTCTATCTTTTCCTCTTTCAGGTTTGTATCTTGACCAAGTACCTTCAAACCATTCTATTTTAGGCTTATAATCCTTTGCTGTTTTAAATTGATCATCTAATAAATCTTTAAACTGTTTAATTTTTAATTTTAGTTCTTCTGCTCCAAATAAATTTTCTTTTACTAATTTTTCTCCATAAATATTAGCGGTTGTTGGATGAGATCGAATTTTTTTATACATCAAGGGTTGAGTGAATGATGGTTCGTCTCCTTCATTATGACCAAACCGTCTATAACAAATTAAATCAATCACAACATCTCTATTAAATTTCAATCTAAATTCAGTTGCTATTCTTGTTGCATAAACAACAGCCTCAGGATCATCACCGTTTACATGTATAATTGGTGCATCAACCATTTTTCCTACATCTGATGGATATGGTGAAGAACGTGCAAATCTTGGGCTTGTTGTAAATCCAATTTGGTTATTAACTATAATATGTATAGTTCCTCCAGTATTATGTCCTGGTAGTCCCGACATCGCAAAACATTCGGCTACAATACCTTGTCCTGCAAAAGCAGCATCCCCATGAATTAAAATAGGTATAACTTTATTTCTTTCTTTATCTCCGTGAAAAAATTGTTTTGCTCTAGTTTGGCCTAAAACTACTGGATTTACTGCCTCTAAATGTGATGGATTATCCGTCAAGCTTACATGTACTGAGTTTCCATCAAATTCTCTATTTGATGATGCTCCTAAATGATATTTTACATCTCCAGCACTATCTTTGGTATTGCCACTTATCTCACCCGCAAACTCATTGAATATTCTTTTGTAGGACTTTTGAAGAACATTGGCTAAAACATTTAAACGTCCTCTATGAGACATTCCAATTTTGACTTCCTTAATTTTGGATTGTCCTCCAATTTTTATAATTTGTTCTAAAGCTGGGATTAAACTTTCTCCTCCATCTAAACCAAATCTTTTTGTTCCAACATATTTAGTATGTAAGAATTTTTCAAAACCCTCAGCTTGAATAAGTTTATTTAAAATTGCATCTTTTCCATTGTTAGTAAATTTTAATGCATTTTCATCTTTCTCAACTCTATCTCTAAACCATACTCTCTCAACTGGATTTGAAATATGCATGTATTCATATCCAACTGGACCACAGTAAGTTTTTTTTAAAAACTGAAGTATTTCTCTAACGCTTGCCTTGTCTTTATTTATTACACCATTCAGCTCAATTTTTTTGTCATAATTTTTTTTATCAAATCCATAATATTCAGGGTGTAGTTCATCCAAATAATCTGTTTGCATCATTCCAAGTGGATCTAATTTTGCAAGCAAATGACCTCTTAGACGATAAGCTCTTATCAAAGCTACTGCACTGATTGATTCTTTATTGGAGTTTGCAACTACTTGGAAATTAAATTTATCTGAGCTTTGCTGGTGTGCATTTCCATTTGTTTCAATTATTTTTTCAACGTTATTAATATTAATTCTGTTTCCAGCTGGTTTCCAAGATGGACCATTAATATCATTAATAATAATATCCATTTCATCTTTGATGCTTTGAAAATATTCTTTCCAACTATCTGCAAGATCTGGGTCATCATTTAAATATCTTAAGTACATTTCTTCAATGAAAGCGCTATTTGATTTATTAAGAAATGAAGTTTTTCTATATTCTAAATTTTTTGAAGATGACATTTGTCTATTGCTGTAAGCTATAATACTAGAAAAATATTATCAACTAGACAATTTATTAAAAAGTGTTTTACCTATTTCGGACGGTGATTTAGCAATTGTTATTCCACATTCTTCCATTTTTTTTATCTTATCTTCTGCACCACCTTTGCCTCCTGAAATAATCGCACCAGCATGACCCATTCTTCTTCCAGGTGGTGCTGTTAAGCCAGCCACAAAACCAACCATAGGTTTTTTTATTTTATGGTTTTTAACAAATTCAGCAGCTTCTTCCTCTGCTGTCCCGCCTATTTCACCAATCATTAAAATTGATTTAGTTTCTTCGTCATTTAAAAATAAATCTAAACAATCAATGAAATTTGTACCGTTTATTGGATCACCTCCAATTCCAATACATGTTGATTGTCCTAAGCCATTTTCAGTTGTTTGTGCTACAGCCTCATAAGTTAATGTTCCTGATCTTGAAACAATTCCCACTGATCCTCTTTTATGAATATTTCCAGGCATGATGCCAATTTTACATTCCTCAGGTGTAATAATTCCTGGGCAATTAGGCCCAATAAGTCTAGACGAAGACTTAAGCAGTCTTTGTTTCACTTTGAGCATATCAATTACTGGGATGCCTTCTGTGATACAAACAATTAATTCCATTGAAGCTTCTATGGCTTCTATAATTGCCGCTCCTGCAAATTTTGCTGGCACATAAATCATAGTTGCGTTTGCACCCGTATTATCTTTTGCTTCTTTAACAGTATTAAAAACAGGTCTTTCTAAATGAATTTGACCACCTTTTTTTGGAGTAACCCCGCCAACTAAATTTGTACCATATTTAATAGCTTGTTCAGAATGGAAAGTTCCATGGGAACCGGTGAAACCCTGACAAATTAATTTTGTATTTTTATTTACAAGAACAGACATTATTTACTTTATTGCCTCAACAATTTTTTTAGCAGCATCGTCTAAGTTTTCTGCAGAGATTAACTTTAATCCAGAACTATCTAATATTTCTTTCCCTTCTTTGAAATTGGTTCCTGCTAATCTAACAACTAGTGGAACAGATATATTAATTTCTTTTGCAGCATCAACTACTCCCTGTGCAAGCACATCACATCTCATGATACCACCAAATATATTAATCAAAATTCCTTTTACATTTTTATCTGACAAAATAATCTTAAATGCAGCTGAAACTTTTTCTTTTGAAGCGCCTCCTCCGACATCTAAAAAATTTGCTGGCTCTTCCCCATATAGCTTAATTATATCCATTGTTGCCATAGCAAGACCAGCTCCATTGACCATACATCCAATGCTTCCATCTAATTTTATATATGCAAGATCATGTTTGCTTGCTTCAATCTCTGTATCATCTTCTTCATTTAAATCTCTTAATTCCATAATTTCATTTTGTCTAAATAATGCATTGCTATCAAAATTCATTTTTGCATCTAAACAAATTACTGAGTTATCTTTTGTTAAAATCAATGGGTTAATCTCAACCAAATTTGCATCTGTATCAATAAACATTTTATAAATTGATTTAATTAAATTGATTGCTTCATCTCTAGACGCATCCTTCAAATTAAATATCTTAATTATATTATTACAATCTTCATTTGATATATTGTTTGATAAATCAACTTTAGTTGTAATAATTTTTTCTGGAGTATTAATTGCAACTTCCTCAATATCCATCCCACCTTGGTCACTTGATATAAATGCAATTTTTGAACTTGCCCTATCAACTAAACAAGATAAGTAAAATTCTTTTTCGATTTTAGATGACTCCTCAACATAAAGTCTTTTTACTTCTCTTCCGTTTGGCCCTGTTTGATGAGTTACTAGAGTTTTTCCTAAAAGTTCTGTCGCTTCTTTTTCTAAATCTTCTAAATTATTAAGTATTTTTACTCCACCAGCTTTTCCTCTTCCTCCTGCATGGATTTGGGCCTTTAATACAAATTTCTCAGTATTTAAAGTTTTAGCTTTTTCTAATAAATCTTTAACATTAAAAGCAAAAATTCCGTTAGGTACTTTTGCACCATACTTTTTTAGTAATTGTTTTGCCTGATGTTCGTGAATATTCATGAACTATTTTTTTAAATCTGGATCTATTGCTGAAGCAGCATCCCACAATTTCTTTACAGCATCTATTGAATGATGGAACTGATCCTTTTCTTTTTCATCTAGTTCTATTTCTTCTATTTTCTCTATTCCATTTTTTCCAATAATCACTGGTACCCCAGCATAAATATCTTTTACTCCGTACTCTCCATTTAAAAATGCTGCACATGGTAAAAGTTTTTTTTCGTCTTTCATGTAAGCTGAGGCCATCTCTACTCCAGATGCCGCTGGTGCATAAAATGCAGAGCCTTTTTCTAGATACTTCACAATCTCAGCTCCTCCATCTCTTGTTCTCTGATTAATACTCTCAAGTCTTTCTTCAGAAATTTTTCCCTCGCCAACCAAATCTAACAATGGCTTCCCAGAAATTTTGGTAAATCTTGGAAGTGGTACCATAGTATCTCCATGTCCCCCCATAACCATTGCGTCTATTTCTTTAACAGGCACTCCCAATTCTAAGGATAAAAATAGTTTAAATCTTGAACTATCTAAAATCCCAGCCATTCCAACAACTTTATTTGTGGGTAAACCTGAAAATTTTTGAAAGGCCATCACCATTACATCTAATGGGTTTGTTATGCATATTACAAAAGCATTGGGTGAATAAGTTTTAATTCCTTCTGCAACTTGTTTTATTATTTTTAAATTTATCCCTAAGAGATCATCTCTACTCATTCCTGGTTTCCTTGGAACACCAGCTGTAATAATTATAACATCAGAATCTTTGATATCTTCATAGTTGTCTGTACCTGAAAATTTAACATTAAAACCATCTACAGATGAAGATTGTGCAATATCTAATGCTTTCCCTTTTGCAATACCACTTGCAACATCAAACAATACTACCTCGTGCGCTAATTCTTTCAGTCCTATTAAATGAGCGAGAGTTCCTCCAATTTGTCCTGCACCTATTAAAGATATTTTACTCATAATTATTTCATTGTTGGCATTACAAATTCTGGATTAGATCTTACACCAGAAGGCCATCTAGAAGTAATTGTCTTAAGTTTTGTATAAAATCTTACTCCCTCTGGTCCATGCATATGTTGATCTCCAAATAAGGAACGCTTCCATCCACCAAAACTATGATAAGCAACTGGCACAGGAATAGGTATGTTGATCCCTACCATTCCAACTTTAATTTTATTTGCAAATGTTCTGCCAACATCTCCATCTCTTGTATATACACTTGTACCATTTCCAAATTCGTGATCATTAATTAATTGAATTGCTTCATCAAAGTCCTTAGCTCTAACGACTGATAATACTGGTCCAAAAATTTCCTCTTTATAAATTCTCATATCTTTTTTAACATGATCGAAGAGGCAACCACCAATATAGTAACCATTCTCATATCCTTGTAATTTTATATCTCTTCCATCTACAACTAATTTTGCTCCCTCTTCGACGCCTAAATCGACATAACCTTTTACTTTATCTAGATGCTCTTTTGTAACTAAAGGTCCCATCTCAGATGTTTTGTCCATACCTGGTCCAACTTTTAGTGCTTCTACTTTTTTTGATAGTTGTTCTACTAATTTGTCTCCAACATTTCCTACCGCTACCGCAACAGATTGCGCCATACATCTCTCTCCTGCTGAACCATATGCTGCACCCATTAATCCATTTACTGCTTGATCTAAATCACAATCTGGCATTACTACACAATGGTTTTTAGCGCCTCCTAAAGCTTGCACTCTCTTTTCATTCTTGGCAGCTGTTTCGTAAATATATTTGGCAATTGGAGTAGATCCTACAAAACTAACTGCTGAAATATCTTTATTTTCAAGAATTGCATCTACTACCTCTTTATCTCCATTTACAACATTCAACACACCATCAGGTAAACCTGCTTCTGAAAATAACTGAGCTAATTTCATTGAACATGATGGATCTTTTTCAGATGGTTTTAAAACAAATGTATTTCCGCAAGCAATAGCCATTGGATACATCCACATAGGAACCATTGCTGGAAAATTAAATGGAGTTATTCCAGCACAAACTCCTAAAGGCTGTCTTACTGACCAGCTATCAATATTTGTTCCAACATTTTCTGTAAATTCACCTTTGAGCATTTGTGGAATTCCACATGCAAACTCTACAACTTCCAACCCTCTAGTAAGTGATCCCTTAGCATCTTCATAAACTTTTCCATGTTCTGACACTATTAACTTTGTTAGCTCATCAGAGTTTTTTTCAATAATTTCTTTATATTTAAAAATAATTCTAGCTCTTTGAAGTGGAGGCTTATTAGACCATTCTTCAAAAGCTTTCTTTGCTTTTTCGACTGCCTGATCTAAATCAGATTTTGATCCTAAACGTACCTCAGACTCTTGACTGCCAGTTGCAGGATTAAATACTTTACCTTTTCTGTCAGAAGATCCTGATACAATACTACCGTTAATATAATGTTCGATTAAATTCATGGATAAAATTATTTAATTAAGTAATTAAGTCGTTGCAAGCATTTTTTTTATTTCTGCAATCGCTTTTGCTGGATTTAAACCTTTGGGACAAGCATTTGTACAGTTCATTATTGTATGACATCTATAAAGCTTCAATTCATCTGCAACTTTTTCTAATCTTTTTTTTCTCTCTTCATCTCTGCTGTCTATTATCCATCTATATGCTTGTAACAATACTGCTGGTCCTAAATATTTATCCCCATTCCACCAATAACTTGGGCATGAAGTAGAACAACATGCACACATAATACATTCATAGGCACCATCAAGTTTTGCTCTATCTTTCTGTGATTGGTGAATCTCTTTATTTTCAGATTTTGAATTATTTTTTAACCATGGCTCTATTGATTTATATTGTTTATAGAGACCATCTAAGTCTCCTATAAGATCTTTTTTAACTTTTAAATGAGGTAATGGATATATATCAATATCTCCTTTTATATCTGCGTGAGGCGTTGTGCATGCTAGTCCATTTTTTCCACCCATATTCATAGCACATGAACCGCAAACTCCATGAGCACAAGATCTTCTGTAAGTTAATGTAGAGTCCATCTCATTTTTAATTTTATTTAAAATATCTAAAACTTTAGATGGGCAATTATCCATATCTACTTCGTACGTATCTATTCTTGGCCTATCACCTGTAGAAGGGTCCCACCTATATATATTAACTTTTCTAATATTTTTTGAGCCAGTTTTATCTTTAAAATATTTACCTTTTTCAACTTTTGAGTTTTGAGGCAAACTTATTTGGACCATTAATAAACTCGCTCTTGAGGTGGAAAATATTGAACTTCGTTTGTCAAAGTAGATTTGTGAACTTCTCTATATTCAATTTTTGAATTTTTCCCATCACACCAAGCAAGACTATGTTTCATAAATTTTTCATCGTCTCTTTTTGGATAATCCTCTCTTGCATGTGCACCCCTACTTTCTTTTCTGTGATAAGCAGAGTCTACAGTTGTAATTGCCTGACGAATTAAATTGTCAAATTCAAGTGTTTCTACTAAATCGGTATTAAATACTAATGATCTATCTTTAACTGAAATAGAGTCCATTCCATCATAAGTATTTCTAATTTCCTCAACTCCTTCTTTAAGATTTTTTTCTGTTCTAAATACAGCACATTTTGATTGCATAGTTTTTTGCATTGAAAGTCTAAGATCTGCAGTAGAGTTTTCACCATCTGCATTTCTTAATTTATCAAACCTTGATAAACATTTTTCTGTTTCTGTCTCGCTTATTTCTTCATGTGGTGTTCCTGGTTTTACAATTTCAGCCGCTCTTTTTGCAGCAGATCTACCAAATACCACAAGATCAATTAGTGAATTTGATCCTAATCGATTAGCTCCATGAACGGATACGCAGGCAGCTTCACCGATTGCCATAAGTCCTGGAACAGTTTTTTCTGATCCATTCACAGTTAAAACCTCAGCTTTATAATTTGTTGGAATGCCTCCCATATTATAATGAACAGTTGGGACCACAGGTATAGGGTCTTTAGTGACATCGACATTGGCAAATAATCTAGCAGCCTCAGTTATACCCGGTAGTCTATTTTCAATAACTTTTTTATCTAAATGATTTAAATATAAATGCACATGATCTTTATCTTTACCAACACCTCTTCCCTCGTTAATTTCAATAGACATTGATCTACTGACTACATCTCTTGAAGCTAGATCTTTTGCATTAGGTGCATATCTTTCCATAAATCTTTCACCCTTAGAATTTACAAGATATCCACCTTCACCTCTAACTCCTTCTGAAATTAAAGTTCCATGACCATAAATACCTGTTGGATGAAACTGTACAAACTCCATGTCTTGTAAAGGTAAACCGGCTCTTAATACCATTGCATTTCCATCTCCAGTACATGTATGTGCTGAAGTAGCTGAATAATAAACTTTTCCGTAACCTCCTGTAGCAATGATTGTTATGTGTGATCTAAATCTATGTATTGTTCCATCGTTTAAATTCCATGCTATCAAACCTTTGCACTCACCATCTTTCATTAGTAAGTCTAAAGCAAAGTATTCAATAAAAAATTCAGTATTATGCTTTAAAGCTTGTCCATAAAGAGTATGTAAAATTGCATGACCTGTTCTATCAGCAGCTGCACAAGTTCTTTGGACTATCCCATTTCCATAATTTTTGGTCATTCCACCAAATGGTCTTTGATAAATTTTTCCATCTTCAGTTCTACTAAATG
>WTIW01000011.1 GCA_011526385.1 Pelagibacteraceae bacterium
TTACCACTACCTTAATTTTCCAAAACAATATAATAAAATACTTTTTTGTACATGAACTCTATTTAAGGCTTGCTGCCATACATGAGAATGTTTTCCTAAAAAAACATCTTCAGAAACTTCATTCCCCCTAGGCAAGCAGTGAAGAAAAATTACATCCTTTTTCGCTTGATTTATTAAACTCTTATTAATTCTAAATTTACTAAAGTCTTTCTTCTTCTTTTTTACATTTACCTTATCATTTAAAGAAATTACTTTATCCGAAAAAATTACGTCAGCATTTTTAACTGCTTTTTTTGGATCATCAAAAAAATTTATTTTACTTTTATTTTTCTTAACCCAATCTAGAACAAATTTTTTTGGCTTATAATTTTTAGGACATCCAATATTTAATTTGAATGAAAATTTTATAGATGCTGCAATTAAGCTGTTTAAAACATTATTACAGTCTCCAATCCAAGTAATGTTAAGCTTAGAAATTGGCTTTCTTTTAATTTCTTCTACTGTGAAAACATCTGAAAGCACTTGTGTAGGGTGTGAAGATGGGCTTAAGCCATTTATTACTGGTATTTTTAAATTTTTGCTGAATTCTAATATTTTTTCATCACTATCTGTTCTGAGCATAAAACCATCACCATATGTGGATAAAATTTTTGCAGTATCTGCAAGGCTTTCTCCGCCTTTGCCTAAGTGTATTTCATTTGATTTCAAAGTGATTGTGCCTCCACCTAATTGTTTTATTGCTAGATAAAAACTAAGTCTGGTACGTGAACTTGGTTTCTCAAACATTTGAATTAACAATTTTCCTTTAAGAGGCTTATCTTTATCTAAATCTAGAGTATTAAGTTTTTTTCTCTTAATTTTTCTTTTCTTTGCATCAGTTAAAATTTTTCTTAAATCTGAAATAGGAATATCTTTTAAGTTAATAAAATTTTTCATGATTTATATTCTTTGCATACTTTTCTAATAATTTTTAAAGCTAAATCGATTTCATTTTGCTTTACATTAAGAGGGGGTAATATTCGTATAACATTCTCTCCAGCTCTTATTGTTAACAACTTATTTTTCATTAGTTCTTCTATAAATTTTGTTTGATCAAAAAAAAGTTGTAACCCAATTAAATACCCTTTTCCTCGAACCTCTTTTATAATTTTAGGATACTGTTTTTGAATTTTATTAAGCTCTACATGAAAATAATTAGATAATTTTCTTACGTTTGACAAAAAACCTTTTTTTAAAATTTGATCTAGAACCGCATTGCCCACAGTCATTGCTAATGGGTTTCCTCCAAATGTTGATCCATGCGAACCTGGGATCATTCCTTTTGCAACTTTTTTCGTCATTAATACCGCACCTATTGGGAAACCTCCTCCTATTCCTTTTGCTATAGGTACTATATCAGGTTTTACTTTAGCGCTTTCAAAGGCAAAGAAATTTCCTGTTCTTCCAATGCCACATTGAACCTCATCCAATATTAATAGAATGCCCTTCTTGTCACAAAGTTTTCTTAACTCTTTAATGCACCAGTCTGGTATTACTTTTATTCCGCCCTCACCCAATACTGTTTCAACCATAATAGCAGCTGTATTTTTATTAATTAATTTTTTTAATTTTTTATGATTTCCAAACTCAAAATGATCAAAACCTGGAACTTTTGGTCCAAAGCCCTCTGTCATTTTTTTTGAACCGCTTGCATTTATTGCAGCAATTGTTCTACCGTGAAATGAATTTTTAATACAAATTATTCTATTTTTATTTGGCTTGTTTATAGAATAAAAATATTTTCTTGCGACTTTGATTGCTGCTTCTGTGGCTTCGGCGCCACTATTTTGAAATATTATAGAATCTGCAAATGTAAATTTTGTTAACCTTTTTGCTAATTTTTCTCCCTCTGGAATTATAAAAGCATTTGATACATGCCAAAGTTTATTTGCTTGTGCTTTTAATTTTTTTGCAAGGTATGAATTTGCGTGCCCTAATGAATTTACGGCAATACCTTGAACAAAATCTAAATATTTTTCTCCTTTAGTAGAGTAGAGAAAACTTCCAATTCCTTTTTTAAAAGATAAATTTCTTCTTTTATAATTATTTGCTAAAGAACTTGTGCTCATTATTTAAATTATTATTTTTGTTTGAAACTTTATATTGCAACCTCAAGTTATTATTAAATTAATTCTTAAATTGTTGAAAAAATTAAAAAAAAACTTGTTTTTTAAGGTATTTATGTTTCAACATGATGTTATATAAATAAACAAGTATACAAAATATAGTATTTTATGAGCTGGACTGAAGAAAAAGTAAGTAAATTAAAAGAGTTGTGGGGAAAAGGTCAAACTGCAAGTCAAATAGCAGAAATTATCGGGGGCATAAGCAGAAATGCTGTCATAGGTAAAGCTCACAGATTAAATTTGTCTGCAAAGATTAAAACGAGATCAGCTGTCACATCAAATAATTCAAACAGAACTCATGATAACAATTCTCAAAAAAGAGGGAGAAAAAGTAAATTTAGATCTTTATTATTAGATAAAGATTTTGAGCCTGCAAAAAATTTACAACTTGAAGAATTAACAGAAGAAACTTGCAAGTATATGGAAGGACACCCTGATGAAAACGGATCATCTTTTTGTGGAAGAAAAAATGTAGAAAAATTCTCCTATTGTCCACTTCATTTAATGATTGTTTTCCAACCTAAAGGCAAAAAAGAAGACGTAGTGGATAAAGATGATGAAGTTCCACAATTTATAGAGAAAAAAATTAAATCAGCTTAATTTAAAATTTTTTCCTTCGCTTTTTTAAACTCTTCCTCGGTAAGCGCACCTTGTTCCTTTAATTTATTTAGGTCATTAATTTGATCAGATATAGTTGTATTAGAATTTGTATTATTGGTTGCTAAATTTGCTTCATTTAAGTCTGAATTTTCATCATTTGAAATATTTTTTTGATTCTGTTTTGCTTCAATTCCCCTGCTAATAGCCTTTCCAGTTATCACTAATACGGTAATAAAAATAACCCCAGCAATTCCAAAAACTAAATAATTTAACATTAGCTTAGTTTTAAATCCTTATTTCTTGTATACTCTCCACCCGATCTCCAATTATAACTATATTTTTCAATTTCTATCTCAAATTTTTTATTTGCTTTAAAACCTAAATCAAAGTTTGTTTTGTATTTGTTTGATGGAACATTGTTATATTTAAGAAGTCTTAATTGATCAGAAGTTAATAAAGGCTTTGGAAGAAGACCAAGTAAGAATGCAGAAATTTTTGCAATTGGCAATGGCACAGGTATCAATAAACGTTTTTTATCAATTGCTTTTAATAATTTTTTTATTATCTCTTTAAAAGATAACTCCTCTGGTCCAATACATTCTATAGTTTCACTTTTTATTTCATTTACAATTGTTTGAAAAATGATTTCAGTTAAGTCAGACACATGTATAGGGAAAAACTTGGTATCACCATTATAGTATAGAGGCATAATCGGTAGACGATTTAACAATGTCATAAAACTAGTGGTAAAATTATCATCAATTGAATAAACAATTGAAGGTTTTAAAATAACTGAGCTTTTAAAATTTTTTTTAACAAAATTTTCACCATCAAATTTACTTTTTGCATAATCGCTATCTATCGCATTTTCCACCCCTAAAGCTGAGACGTGTATAAACTGATCAATTTTTTTTTCTTTTGCTAATTTTGATAATAGATGAGGTAATTGTGAGTGAATTTTATTAAATTGATTTTTATTTTTTTCGTACAAAATTCCAATAAGGTTTATACATACAGAACAACTATTGAATAAGTCTTTTATTTTTTCCTCATTAAGTCTATCTAGCTCTATAACTTCAAGGTAGCCTGGGTTGGCTTGGGTTTTAAGAACATATCCTTTTTGATGAATATTTCTTGTTACAGCTATTACTTTGAAGTTATTTTTAGTTAGTTTTCTTATAAGGTTTCTGCCTATTTGTCCTGATGCACCGAAAACTAGAATTTCTTTAGGTTTCATATATATACTCTTTCAAATGAATTTAGATATTAAATTACATAAGGTTGATTTACCAGATGATTTAACCTTTAGTGACAAAATTGCAATTGATTGTGAGTTCATGGGACTAAATGTCGAGAGAGATAGATTGTGTTTAGTTCAAATTTCTGGTGGAAATAATGATGCTCATATTATTCAGTTAGATAAAGAGAGTTATAACGCGCCAAATCTAAAAAAACTCTTAACAGATAAAAATATTAATAAAATTTTCCATTTTGCTAGAGCAGATATGCTTTTTATTAAAAAATATTTAGAGGTAGATGTTGAAAATATAAATTGCTCTAAAATAGCTTCAAAATTAGCTAGAACATTTTCTGACAAGCATGGATTAAAAGATCTTATTAAAGAATTTATTGGAATAGATGTAAGCAAACAATTGCAGACATCTGATTTTGGTGGAGAACTTTCAGAAAAACAACTGAAATACTGTGCTAACGATGTAATATATTTACACAAGATTTTTGAGGGGCTAGAAAAAATACTAATAAGAGAAAAAAGAATAGATTTATATAAAAGCACAATTAAATTTATATCAACTAGAGTTGACCTAGATCTTGCATCATTCAAAGACGATATCTGGTCCCATTAAATGAAAAAAAATAAATATAAAAATATTGCTAAAGAAGTAATACAAAACGAAATTGAAGGATTAAAAAAGTTAAAGTCATCAATTGGAGTTTCTTTTGAACAAATAATTAAAGCTATAATAAGTTGTAAAAATGGAAAAGTAATTGTTTCTGGAGTTGGAAAAAGTGGAATTATAAGTAAAAAATGGGCTGCAACTTTTTCTTCTACTGGAACACCTTCATTTTTTATGGATGCATCTAATGCATCTCATGGTGACATGGGGCAAATAAATTCCAATGATGTGGTAATATTAATTAGTTTAAGTGGTTCATCTAATGAATTAAAAAATATAATTCAATTCTGCTCAAGAAACAGAAGTATTAAATTAATTGGAATAACTTCAAATAAACAATCAATATTATATAAGAATTCTGACATTAAAGTGTTAATTCCAAATGTAAAAGAAGCTGGACCTGGAAACTTTGTGCCAACTTCAAGCACAACAAATCAACTTGCTCTTGGTGATGCAATTGCAATAACATGTATGATTGCAAAAAAATTTGGGAAATTAGATTTTAAAAAATACCATCCCTCTGGATCATTGGGCACTAAATTAAGAACTGTTGGAGATATTATGCTAACAGGAAATAAAATTCCTTTTGTTAAACATAATATTACAATGAAAAACGCATTAAATATAATTTCGAAAAAAGGCTTAGGTGTTTTATTTGTAAGAAAAAATAAATTTACGACTGGCATTTTAACTGATGGTGATATTAAAAGAATAAGTCAAAAAAATTTGGATTTCCAAAAAGTAAAAATTAGTTCTGTTATGAAAAAAAATCCAATAAGCATAGAAAAAGATACTCTGGCTGCAAAAGCTTTGGAAATAATGAATACTAACCGTATAACAAGTTTATGCGTCCATAATGGAAAACGAAAAAATATAACGATTGGAATTATACATATTCATAACATTCTTAACGCAAATATAAGTTAGATGTCATCAAAATCAGCAATTCAGTTAATTATTTTAATAATTATCTTTATTATTCTTGGGGGTGTTTATCTAAAATATTTTTCAAAAGAAAAAATTATAGTTGATCAAACTCCACAGCAAACTGAGAAAGAAATAAATACAAATTCACAAGATAATAATAAAAATAAAGATGAAGGCAAAATTGCTAATTCAACTAATGAAGATAATTCAAAAAAAGAAAAAAATATTGAAACGAATAAAACAGATTTAGAAGAAGCAAACGAAAAAAAGGCTGAAAAAAAAAATACCAAGCCAAATACGAATAAAAAAAAAGATAATGAGATCCCAAATATTGTAAAAGATGTTGAGTACTTAACTACTGATAAAAATGGTAATAAATATAAAATTCTAGCAACATCTGGTAGAACTAATCAAGAAGATAAAAATATATTAGATCTTGATAATGTTCGAGGTGAGATAACATCTAATCAAAGATCAACCATTTATATTGTTTCGGACTTTGCCGAATATAACTCATCAACTCTAGGCTCAAAATTTTATAAGAATGTGGTAATAAATTACGAAGATAAACAGATAACTTGTGAAAATTTCGATATAAATATGGATACAAATATTGCAATAGCTTATAATAATGTTGTAGTAACTGATCCTAAATCAACTATGAAAGCAGGAAAAATAGCCTTAAATATAGAAACTAAAGAAATAGATATAAATCCTGATAGAAACGGAAAAAGTAAAGTGCAAATAAATACTAAACAATAATGGCAGTTATAAAAAAATTCAGAATTAAAAGCTTTAAAGAGCAAGAAACACTTGTTGAGTTAAATAAAGTCTCAATGTTTTACAACAAAAGACAAATATTAAATGATCTCAATTTAAAGATTAATAGAAATGAAGTATTGGGAATGCTTGGTCCCAATGGTGTTGGTAAATCTACAATATTCCATATTATTACAGGATTAAAAGATCCTAGTTATGGAAAGGTTTTGATTAATAATGTTGATTGTACAAATATTCCAATTTATGAAAGAGCAACTAGATTTAAACTTGGATATGTTCCACAATATGGTGGCTTTATTCAGGATTTAAATCTTCTTGAAAATTTAAAACTTGTTGCTGAAATTCATATAAAAGAGAAAGATCTTAGACAAACAAAGATTGAGAAAATTGTTTCTCAGTTTGAGTTTGACTCACTTTTAAAAATTAAAGCAAAACATTTATCAGGAGGTCAAAAGAAAAAATTAGTTATTGCAATGGCTCTAATAAATGACCCAAATATTTTACTTCTAGATGAACCATTTGCAGCTTTGGATATATTAACGATAAAAATGTTACAGGAGATAATTGTAAATTTACAATCAATGGAAAGAATAACTGTAGTGGTATGTGACCACCAAGCAAGAGATCTTTTAAGCTGTGTTGATAGAGCAATTGTATTATCAAATGGAAAAATTATTGCATCTGGTAGTCCTAATGAAATAATCAATGATACAAATGCAAGATCAGCTTATTTTGGTGATGAATTTAAAATAAATTAATTCATAAATGCCAAATCAGATAAAAATATTTAATACAATTAAACCATTTAATAAAACGATAGAAGTAACATCAGATAAAAGCCTCTCTATAAGAGCAATTTTATTAGCAAGCCAAGCAATTGGTATTTCTACAATATCAAATTTATTGGAGTCTGAAGATGTTTTAAATGCAGTTAGATCGATAAAAAAACTCGGTATTGAATGCAAAAAAATAGGCAATCAATATAAAATTCTTGGATATGGATTAAATGGCTTCGATATTAAAAAAAGAACAACAATCGATGCAGGAAACTCAGGAACGCTAGCACGGTTAATATTAGGTCTATTAGTTAAATCAGAAAAAACTGTAAAAATTATTGGAGATAAGAGTTTATCAAAAAGGGACTTTTCTAGGGTTACGGAACCATTAAAAAAATTTGGAACAAATATAAAATCAAAAAATAACTCATTGCCAGTTGAAATATTAGGTACTGACTTTTTAAGACCAATAAATTATTTTGAAACAAGAGGAAGTGCACAGTGTAAAAGTGCTGTTATGCTTGCTGCTTTGAACACCCCTGGAACTACAATTATTAAGGCAAGAAAATCAAGAAACCATACTGAACTTTTATTTAAGTATTTAAAATTACCAATTAAAATAAAATCAAATAAAGATTTTGATTTCATAGAAGTTACAGGACTAAAACAATTTGATGCATTTGATTATGTTATACCTGGAGACATAAGCTCAAGTGCTTTCTTTATAGTTTTAACAGCTCTTTCAAAAAATTCAAAAATTAGAATTAAAAATATAAATATAAATAAAAGTAGAACTGGAATAATTACAATTTTAAAGAAAATGAATTGTAAAATTAGTTTAAAAAATAAAAAAATATATAAAGGAGAAGAAACTTCAGACATAGTAGTTGAGAGTTCAAAAAATATTAAAGGTATCAGTTGTCCCTCGTCTTTAAACAGTGCAGCAATAGATGAATTCTTGGTAATTTTTTTAATTGCAGCAAAAGCAAAAGGGATATCTAGCTTTAAAAATTTAGGAGAGTTAAATAAAAAAGAAAGCCCAAGATTAGATATTGCTATAAGTTTTCTTAAAAATATCGGAGTTAAAGTTGAAAGAAAAAAAGACGATATAAAGATATTTGGTAATCCTAAACTTAAGCTGAATAAGGATGTTCATATCAAAAATTATTTAAAAGATCATAGAGTTTTTATGATGTCTTGTATTGCTGCGCTATCTTTCGGTGGTAAATGGAAAATAGATGATAAAGACTCAATTAACACATCATTTCCAATATTTCTTAAAATTTTAAAAAAATTAGGAGCAAAAATAAATTGAGAAAACTAAGTAAAAGAATTGAATTTAAAATTGCAGCAGATGGAAGTAGTGCTTCTGGAAAAACAACGGGAGGTAAACTAATTGCAAAAAAATTAAATATGAAATTCCTTTCGAGTGGAACCCTTTATAGATTTTGTGCCCTTAAAACTTTAGAGAATAACAATAAATACAATGTAAAATTTATTAATAAAGTTGCTAATTCAATTACTTTAAAGAAATTACAAAATAAAGAACTCTATAGTCCTGAGGTAGCAAAATTATCATCTATAATTGCAAAAAAACCTTATGTCAGAAAAGCATTAAAAGGTTTTCAAAAAAATTTTATTAAAAAATCTAAATTAGTTGTTGTCGAAGGAAGAGATATAGGTTCAAAAATAATGCCCAATGCTGACTTAAAACTTTTCTTTACATGTTCTACAAAAGAAAAAGCAAAAAGAAGACTTAAAGAGTTTAAAAGTCTAAATAAAAAGATAACTTTAAAACAAGTCGAAAAAGCCTTGATTCAAAGGGATAAAGAAGACACTAAAAGAAAAATAAGTCCCTTGATTATGACCAAAAATGCTGTATTAGTCGACACCACTAAATTAACAATTAAGCAAATGGAGGCAAAACTTACTAATTTAGTGAAGAATTCGATTAAAAAAAAATATGGAAATTTATAAAGATCTCAGCTCACCAGCAACACAACAATTTGAAAAATTATTAAACAGCCAGTTATCAAAAAACAAAATAGAAGAAGGTAAAATTATTGAAGGTAAAATCACTAAGATTACCGACAAATATGTGTTTTTGTTCATACCTGGTCTAAAAAGTGAACCTGTTATTGATATCAATGAAATGAAAATGATTGGTATGCAGGATAAAGTTGTAGAAGGTGCAACAGTATCAGTTCTTCTTGAAAAAATTGAGGATAAAAATGGTGATGTAGTAGTTTCTGCTCAAAAAGCACAAAAGATTAAAGGTTGGTATGAATTAGAAAAAGCTTACGAAGATAACCAATCTATTAATGGAAAAATAACTTCAAAGTGCAAAGGTGGCGTTATAGTTGAGCACATTGAAACTGGTTCTTTAATGTTTTGTCCAGGTTCACAGATCTCAGACAAGCCAATGAAAAGCATAGATCACTTAATTGGTGTCGAGCAAAAATTTGCAATTATTAAATTAGATAAAGTAAGAGGAAATGCATGCGTATCTAGAAGACAAATAGTTTCTTCTCACAAAAAAGAAGATAAAGCAAAAATTATAGAAAAATTTAAAGTTGGTGACATTATTAAAGATGCGGTAGTAAAAGGATACTCTTCTTTTGGATGTTTTTTTGAAGTTAATAATGAGATTGATGTATTAGTACATCTTCAGGAAATTTCTTATTCTAGAGTAAACCACCCAGATGAAATATTTAATATTGGTGAAAAGCATGACTTAAAAGTTATTTCAATAGATATGGAAAAACTTCAAATTGGTTGTTCAATAAAACAGTTATCTCCAGATCCCTTTGAGCATATTTCAAATTATGAAACTGGAAAACCTTATAAAGTTAAAGTTGTTAAAATTACAGATTACGGTTGTTTCTGTGAACTAGAGCCAGGTCTAAGTACATTATTGCATAGTAGTGAGATTAGCTGGACGAAGAAAAATATTTCACCTAAAAAATTATTTAAAGTTGGTGATCAGATTGATTGTGTAATTACTGAAATTGATAAAGATAAAAGAAGAGTTGCAATTTCACATAGATTAACAACTGAAAACCCATATACAACTTTAGAAAATAAACATCCTGTTGGTTCTGATATTGATGGAATTGTAACAAGTGCAAATGAATATGCACTTTATGTAAAACTTGGTGATTTTGATATCGATGGTTTTTTACACTCAAATGATCTTTCTTATACTGGAAAACCAGAAGATGAATTAAAGAAACATAAAAAAGGTGATAAATTAAAAGTAAGAGTTTTAGAAATTAAAAAAGAAGAACAAAAAGTAAGAGTTGGATTAAAACAACTTGAAACAGATCCATTTGACTGGTTTAAAGATAAAAAAGTAAATGATACAATCACAGTTCAGGTTGCATCATCTGATACTAAGGGTTTAATGGTAAAACCAGAGGGATGTGATTTAGAATTCTTAATTAAGAAATCTCAAATTGCAGTAAGTGCAGCAGATGCTAGACCTTCAAGATTTGTTGGGGGTGAGAGAATTGATGCCGCAATAGCAGAACTAAATCTAGATAAAAGAAAAGTAAGTTTAAGTATTAAACTACTAGAAGAGCTTCAAAATAAAGAAGCTGTTGATAAATTCAGTTCACCTCTTTCAGGAAAAAATCTTCCATTTTCATCGCTTTCTGAGAAATTAGATGATAAGAAAAAGAAAAAGGAAACTGAATAAAAACTAAATTGTCAGTAGTAAAATCAGACTTAATCAAAGAACTCGCAGATAACTACCCAAACTTTCTTAGAAAAGATTTAACTAAGTTAGTTGATATAATTCTTTATGAAATGCAAAATTCATTAAAACGTGGTGAAAGGGTTGAATTAAGAGATATTTTTACTTTAGATCCAAGAATACAAAAAGAGGGAATAAGACGAAATCCAAAAACTGGTGAAAAAGTATTTGTCAAAGAAAAAAAGAGTATTTTATTTAAAATGTCAAAAGAATGGGCCAGTAAAATAAATGAAAAAGAATAAGGTATTTGTTGCCTGCGATACTACAAATATAAATAAAATTAAAAAAATAATTAATGAAACTCAAAGTTCAAAATTAAAAGTTGGATACAAGTTTGGCCTTGAGTTTCTAAATTCAAAAAATGGAAGAACTTTTGTCTCAAGAATAAAAAATAAAACAGTTTTTGCTGACTTAAAACTCCATGATATACCGAATACCTGTGCGTCTGCTATTAAAGCAATAAAAGATTTAAAAGTTGATTATTTAACAATGCATATAAGTTCTGGCCTAGACGCGCTCAGAGCTGCTAAAAAAGTGTCAGGTAAAATAAAATTAATTGGTGTAACAATTTTAACCTCATTAGATAATAAAGCCTTAAGAGAAATTGGATTTAATAAAGATGTTAAAAAAATAGTTCTTGATCAGGCTAAATTGGCAAATAAAGCTAAACTTGATGCCATAGTTTGTAGTGCACAAGAGGTAAAAATAGTAAAAAAAGTTTTCAAAAAGGAAATAATAACTCCCGGGATAAGATTTAGTTCAAATACAAATGATCAGAAAAGAACTTTAACTCCTAAGGAAGCTTATAGAAATGGTGCAGATTGGTTAGTAATAGGAAGGGATATTACTAAAGGAAACATCAAAAAAAATGTTGAAAAATTAATTGATCACCTAAATCAATGAAAGGTTTAAAAATTTGTGGGGTCTCAGATCCTAAAACTTTAAACTATATTTTAAATCACAATCAAAAACCTACAATGATTGGTTTCATTACAAATTATGAAAAAAGTAGAAGATTTGTTGAATATGAAAAATTAAAAGAATTAATAAATGTTGATAAAAAAAATATAAGTTTTGTCTCTGTACTTGTAAATCCAAACGATGAGATTTTAGAAAAAATTAAAGATTTAAATTTTGATTATTATCAGCTTTATGATGTTGATGCTGATAGAACAAATGAAATTAAGTCAAAATATAAAATAAAAATAATAACTGCAATAACAGTCTCAAGTAAAGAAGATGTAATTAAATATAAAGATTACACTAATGTCTCAGATGTAATTCTATTTGACTCTAAAGGTTACCATAAATCTGAAAGTTTTGATCATAATCTACTAGATGAAGTGCCTAAAGAGTTGAATAAAATGATTGCAGGAAATATCCAAATAGATGATATTCCTAGTTTTAAAAATAAAGACTTCATAATTGATCTTAGTGGCGCATTAGAAGATGAAAATGGAAAAAAAGATATAAGTAGAATTGATAAATTGTTAAACTTGTCAGCAAAAATATGAAACTTAAAAAGAAAATACCACTAATTGATCAGCATGATAAATTAGGTTTTTGGGGAGGAAAATTTGGGGGAAGCTACATACCTGAAACTTTAAAAAAACCTGTCGATGATTTAACTAAAGAATTTAAAAAACTAAGAAAAAACAAAAAATTTTTAAAAAAGAGAGACTTATATTTTAAGAATTATATAGGGTCTCCAACACGATTTATTAAATTAGAAAATCTATCAAAACACATAGGTGGTGCTCAAATTTGGGCAAAAGTTGTATCTGATGCAAATGGTGGTGCTCACAAAATATATAATGCAACTGTCCATGCTCTTATCTGCAAAAGTATGGGTAAAAAATACATAGTCGGTGATACTGGCGCAGGTTATGCTGGTAAAATGCTTAGTATGGCGGCAAAGAAGTTTGGCCTTAAATGTAAAATATTTATGGGTGCAAAAGATATTAAACGTCAAAAACCAAACTGTGACGCCATGAGAAAAAATGGAGCTGAAATTGTTCCAGTTACAACAGGAAGTCAAACACTAGTTGATGCAGTAAGTGAATGTATGAGATATTGGGTTTCTAATTGCGATACTACTCATATGTGTGTTGGTTCAACAGTTGGGCCTAATATATTTGTTAAAATTTGTGGATGGAGCACTGCACAAATTTCAAGAGAGTTAAAAAAACAAATTAAAGAGCAATTTAAAAAAATTCCAAAAAAGATAAAATTAATTAATTGTGTCGGTGGAGGAAGCTCTGCATATGGATTTTGGAGTGAATTTATTGATTATCCAAAGTCACAAATAGAGTTAATTGGTGTAGAGGCTGGTGGACCAAAAAAATCTAAATTACATGCAGCACCTTTAAGTAGAGGTGCTAAATTAGGAGTTTTACATGGAGCTGCTTCCTATGTTTGTCAAAATAACGAAGGACAGATTAATGAAACAGAATCTATTAGTGCTGGATTAGATTATCCTGGAGTAAGTCCTATTCATTGTTTTCTTAAAGATACAAAAAGAGCCAGATATACATATGCAACAGATGAAGATGCACTAAATGCATATAAGCTTGTAACAAAATTTGAAAAACTTAATCCAAGTTTGGAGCCAAGCCATGCATTTGCAGAGGCAATTAAAATAGCTCCTAAATTTAATAAAGATACAATTATAATTGTTAACTCATGTGGAGACGCTAAAAAAGACCGAGACATATTGAGAAAAAGATTGGGCAGAAAAATATGAACAACCCTATTAGTTTAGCTTTTAAAAATGCAAAAAAAAATAATAGACCTGCTTTATTAACGTACACCGTTGCAGGAGATAACACCAAAAAGAAATCGCTAGAAATATTAAAATCAATTTCAAAGAATGTGGATATTTGCGAAATTGGGTTTCCTCACAATACACCTATAGCTGATGGAGGGCAAATCCAGACAAGCGCATATAGGGCGATCAAAAATGGAATTAAAATTTCAGATGTATTTCAAATAGCAAAAAATTTTAAAAAAACAAAAAATTCAAAGCCAGTAATATTGATGGGTTATTATAATATGATTTATCAATATGGAGAAAATAACTTTTTAAAAAAATGTAAAAGTTCAGGTGTAAATGGTTTAATTGTTGTTGATTTACCATGGCCAGAAAATAAGAAATTCGCAAAAAAATGTAAAACTAACTCTATTAGCTTTGTTCAATTATTGTCTCCAACAACATCAAAAGAAAGATTAAAAAAAATAATAAAAGACTCTCATGAAATGATTTATTACATAAGTATGTTGTCGACTACTGGAGGACAATTAAAAGTTTCACCAAAAAAAATTTTATCAAATTATAATCAAATAAAAAAAATTGATCCAAAGAAGAATTGTGTGATTGGTTTTGGAATAACTGAAAAAACCATAGCAAAATTAAAATCTGCAGACGGATTAGTTGTTGGAAGTGCTATTTGTAAGGAAATAACTAGAAGTTTAAACAATAGACAAAATCCTGTCACAAATGTAAGTAAAGTAGTGGCTAAATTGAGAAATAAAATTTCATGAACTGGTTAACGAAAGCTATAAATCTAGGTGAAAAAATTAAGAAGGTTTTAAAGAAAAGACCTTCAAAAGAAGAGATAGAAAACTCTGATTGGACAAGCTGTTGTAAAGGCCCTGTTTTAAAAAAAGAACTTGAGGAAAATTTATGGGTATGTGGATCTTGTGGTAAGCATCATAGAATAAGTTGTAGACAGAGATTTGATATTTTATTTGGTAAGAATGCGTATGAAATTCTTGAAACCCCTATCCCAGCTGAAGATCCTTTAAATTGGGTTGATACAAAATCTTATAAAGACAGATTAAAAGCTGCTAGAAAAAAAACTAATCAAAATTGCGCGGTAATGATTGCAAGAGGAAGAATAAATGGAATAGAAATTACAGCTGGTGCAATAAATTTTGATTTTATTGGGGGATCTGTGGGTGCTGCGGAAGGTGAAGCAATTATTTATGGTGTTCAACATGCAATTGACAATCAAACTCCGTATGTATTTTTCCCATGTGGTGGTGGTCAGAGAATGTTCGAGTCACCTATTGCACTTGCAAATATGACTAGAACAACTCTAGCAATTAATGAATTAAAGAAAAATAATCTACCATATATTGTTTGTTTTACAGATCCAACTGCAGGCGGGATCACGGCTTCATTTGCAATGTTAGGTGATGTACACTTTGCAGAGCCTGGATGTTTAATTGCATTTGCTGGTAAAAGAGTAATACAAGCAACTGTGAAAGAAGAGTTAAGTTCTGACTTTCAAACATCAGAGTTTGTCGAAAAACATGGATTTGTAGATAGAGTTGTACAAAGACAAGATTTAAGAAAAGAAATAAGTACCCTTTTATCAATATTGCTTAAGAGAGAAACTGGGTTAAATTCAGAAAAATTAAATGACTCTTCAGACAATATTGAACCGCTTACAAAAGCTGCATCCTAAAGAAATAGATTTAAGTCTAGATAGAGTTAGAAATCTTTGTAAAAAACTTGGCAATCCCCAAAAAGATTTAAAATATATTTCTGTTGTTGGAACGAATGGTAAGTATTCTACAATTCAGGCAATTAGAGCAATTTTAAAACAAGCAAATATAAAATGTAATATTTATACAAGTCCGCATATTCAAAGAATTAATGAAAGGTTTGTATTTAATGATGAGGAGATTTCAGATTCTGATCTTTCAGATTTATTAACAAAAGTTGAAGAAGTAAACAATGGAGAAGAAATAACTTATTTTGAAATTTTAACTGCAGCCTACTTTTTTCATGCAAGTAAATATAAAGAAAACATAAATATTATTGAAAGTGGTTTATTTCATAGATTTGATGCAACTAATATAATTGATAACAATTTATTAAGCATCGTTACTGCTATAGGTTTAGATCATTTAGATTGGCTTCCAAAAAACGAACAAACAATTGAAAAAATCATTTTTGAAAAAACGTCTGCACTTTTAAATTCTAAAATTGTTGTAGCTAAACAAAGTAGTGAAGATATACAAAATTTAATTAAACATTCGATATCATCAAATAAATCAAAAAAGATCACATTTAATGATAATTTTAGTTATTCAATTAATGAAAATGGATTTATTTATTATGAAGATGAATTCGGAGGAGTAAAATTACCTAAACCAAATTTAATGGGTCAATTTCAAATAGATAACTCAGCTACAGCGGTTGCAGCTGTTAGAAATCTAGATTTAGATGTAACTGATGAAAATATTAAATCAGGAATTACAAAGATTAAAAGCATTGCAAGACTTCAAGAAATTAAATCAGGGAAATTAAAAGATTTATGTAAAAATAATCAACTATTTGTTGATGGATCTCACAATCCTCTTGGAGCGAAAGTATTAAATGATTATTTACAAACACTAAATTGTAAAAAACATATAATCTTAGGAATGATGGCTAATAAGGATCATCAAGAATACATAAGTTACTTTAAAAATATTTCATCATTAACAACAATAGATATTCCTAATCAACCAAACTCAATTAAAGGTGAAGACCTAAAAAATAAATTAAATAATTTACCTAATTTAAATTATAAAGAATCTGTTGAAGATGCTCTAAAGAGTATTTCTGCTGATAATGAAGATATTATCTTAATCACAGGATCACTTTATCTTGCAGGGGAAGTATTAAATTTAAATTAGATATTTTCTTTTATCCAAGAAACAATATCTGATTTTGGTGTTGCTCCAACTTTAGTTGATTTTAATTCACCATCTTTGAAAAGCAACATGGTCGGTATACCTCTTACTCCATATTTAGTCGGTGTATTGGGCTCCTCATCAATATTATGTTTTGCAATAGATACATCATTTGCCATCTCGTCTGAGATTTCCTCTAAAATTGGTCCTACCATTTTGCAAGGTCCACACCATTCTGCCCAAAAATCAACTACTATTGGTTTAGATGATTTTAAAACTTCTGTATCAAAATTTTCGTCTGTAACTTTTAATGTTGCCATATGTTTTATATATAAATTTAATTTTTTAATTCAATACCAAATATAAATATGTTGAAATTATCCACATCATGCATTTTCATATTTTTTCTGTATTGACATTGCATAATTATTGAATTCATCAAGAAGATTTAACTTTTCCTCATCATTTTCATTTGTATATTTTTCTCTCAAAGTATCTATTTCGGTGTAAAGAGTTGGTATAGTCCACCATTTTTCTTTTCTTTCACTTAGTATTCTTTTTGCAATATCTCTTTTCATAGATTTAAAAATATCAGGTGGCAATGTATCAGGCGCTTCTTGATAAATAATTTTTTTTCCAAAACCTACTAATCTATCGTCATCAAATTTATCTAATAATTTTAATTTATCTTTCCATGATGCAGCATGCCAAGCTGGAAATAATGCAGTATCTTTATTTGAAGTGAATCTTGTATAAATGCTCTCCTCTGCGTAAATATCTTCTTGGGATTTAGAATGTTCTTTTTCCTCAGCAACCTCCCTTAAAGCAACCAAAATGTTTTGAGAAAATTTTTCACTTTTTTGAACTATTTCTGCTCTTTTTTTTATTAAACTTTCATCCATTGCATTATAGGGTTCAGCTTTTATTCCATATTTTGCATCTACAATAATTGGAGCTTTATTTGATCTAATTGTTCTCAAAAACTTAGGTGATTTTTTCATTTCTACTTTTAGTTCATTTATTGAAAGATTTAATAAAGGCTCAACATCTGTTCTTAAATCAACTGAATAATACCAGCCTTGATAAATTGGATGCATGCAATATTTAGGATGCAATGGAACAACTAAATGAAGTCTAGACTTTCCATAATAATATTCATTTAAAGTAAAAATATCACCTTTTTTAATAATTGTTTCAGTATCTGATTTATTTGCAGTTTTTAAAAAATCATTCCAGGTATGTTCTTGTTTTCTTTTAACAATGCTCAGTACTTTGGCAGTCATTTCTGCATCAGCTAGTGCTGAGTGAGCATCGCTTGAATCTATTCCTTGCATACGTGCAAGGGACTCTAATTTAAATACAGCGTTATTTTTTTCATTAAATTCTACTTCTAAAATATTTGGGTCTACTGCATAGGCTGCACGTGCAATATTTATTCCATCATGTCTTTTATTTGGTGCAGCATTTGTTAGATATGGATATCTTATTCCTTTAAAGAATTCTTTTCTGATCATTTCATCATCAAAACCAATATTTGACCAACCAAGAAATATTGCAGGACTCCATTTTTTAAAAATTTTCTCTACCTCGGCCAACATTTGGTAATGACTTAAATTAGCTTGTGTAAGTTGTTTAATTGAGGTTTTATTTACAATTAACGCCATGGCCTGAAAGATTTCACCTTCTGGCAAACGACACCTTAAATTAAATCTGTCTTTTTCTTTAAAGTTTTCATCAACAAGCACTCCGCCAATTTCAATTATGCTACCAAAGTCAGTACTCGCGCTTGACGATTCTATATCCCAAATTGCTAAATTCATATTTTATTCCTTAAATTAGCTAGGTTTTGATGGGTATTTGGAAAGTTTTTATTAGAACTAAACCATTTGCATCTAAACAAGTAGCTTCTAGTTAGTAATATCTCTTTTATGAATTGGAAAGTTAAAGTCAAGATATATTATTCATCTCGTAAAATTTTTTAACCCTTCCCATAAATAAATTTTGATACATTTCTAATTCAGCTCCCTCAATTTTAAATTCTTGAAATAAGTTATCCTTTGTACAAAGAAGTATAATTCCTGCTTTCATTTTTGTTCCATGAACTACATCGTGAGCTAAAGTATATGCTCCCAGTTGCAAAAAATAATCTTGAATGTAATCAATTTTTTTAGGTTTGTTTGCTTGTTTAAAATCTACAACAACATCTTTTCCTTCATAAAAACCAATTAAGTCAGCTGTACCTGCATATTGCTCAGGGTAATAAAGTGTTTCCTCCATACCATAAATTTCATGCAATCTTCCTTTAATCCCTTTTTCAATTATTTCTTTTGCCATATTTTTATATTGTTCATTCGTTTCAAAAAAAGTTTCATTAATTCTTCCTCTTAAATAATCTTCAATATAAGAATGCATCGATGTCCCTCTGGTTGAGGCTTCGGTTTTTATTCTATTAGCTTCTTTATGGCCTACTCTTTCTTTCCAATTTGCAAGAGCTGCTTTTTCTTCCTCAGATTTCGTAGCACTTAAAATAGTTGTTACACTTGGTAGTTTTTCATCTCCAAATAAATATTTTCTATATCCATTCTCTATTGATCTTGATGACTTTGGATAAGTAAATTTATTATTCCACTCCATTAAATTTCTTATATTTGGGTTTATTCTAAAAATGAAACTAATTTTTTAGTTGTTTTGGATGGTTCTCAAATTTTTCAACGTTTTCTGTTTTTATTGCTTTTTCTATTTGTTCAGGATCTTTTATATTTTCTAGTGTTCTTGTTATTGATCTTGCATCTGTTCCAAATTTATCAACGACGGTCATTGCTTCCTCTAATTTTTTTCTTAGAGAAATTATATTATCAAAATGTTTAGCAAATCTTGTGCTTATTGTTTTTAAATGGTTATAAATTTCAGTTGCACCCTTTTGAACTTTTAAAGATTGAAATCCCATATGAAGTGATTGAAGGTATGCTGATAGTGTATTTGGTCCACAAATTACAATTTTATATTTTTTCATTAATTCTTGCGTTAACAGCTCTTTAGTACTTGGATCTTGATATTCAGTTAACTCTTTATATAAACTTTCAGTTGGAGCATATACGATTGCAAAATCTGTTGTTTTTGGTGGAACGATATATTTTTCATTTACACTTTTAGCTTTTGCTTTAAATGCAGATGCTAGTTTTGTTTTTGCATCTGCAACTGCTTTTTTATCATCAGCATCGTAACCATCTGTAATTGCTTTATATTTTTCTACTGGAAAATGGGAGTCCACTGGAACCAAAACATCGCCTTGAAGTTTAATTGCAAACTCAACATTCTCGCTCGTACTCTCCTTCATCTTCACATTCGTCATAAATTGTGATGCTGGCAATAAGTCTTTTATTAAAGCATCCAAACTAAATTCAGCTAAAACTCCATATTTTTTTACACCTGCTAAAATTTTAGTTATACCCTCTTGGCTTTGATTTAATAATTGTACTTGCTGGTTAAAATTCCCAACTTTTTCGTCTACTTTTGTTAGTGCCTCAGTCATATCTTTTGTTACACCAGTAGATAAATTGTTAAACGAAGTCGACATTGCACCAAGCGAGGTATTAATCGTGGAATTGAGTGTATCTTTTAAGCTTGAAATTTCTGATTTTAAATTTGTTATTTCCTCTGCTTCTTTATTTTCATCTTTTTTTTGTTTTGATTTTAAATTTAAATATAGAGTAGTCGATGCCACACCTAACAACAAAGCTATAAGAATTAGTAAAACAACATCCATGATTCGTAAATATTTTTTATTTACAAGATTAAAGTTTTTTATTTTGAAATCAAATTAATAACTTTTTTAATTCCCTGAATTTTCAAACTTTTTTTAGATATCATTAGACAAGCTTGAGATTTTAAAATTTCACCATCTTTTAAGATTCTAAGATTATTAGCCCTTAAAGTTTCACCGGTTGAAGTTATGTCTGTTATGATTTCAGAAGATCCCGTAAATGGGTAAATCTCTGTTGCACCAAGACTCTTGACTAATTTAAATTGAGTAACACCTCTATGAAATAGAAATTCTCTTGTTAAATTAGGATATTTAGTTGCAACTCTTAATCTGCTTTTCTTTTTATCTTTAAATTCAAAAGCTATTTCTTCTAAATCTGCTAATGTCTGAACATCAATCCAATCATTAGGTATAGCTATTACAAGTGTTGCATTACCAAAGTTATATTTTTTCTTAACTAAGATTTTTTTTTGAATATTAATTTCACTTTCTTTCAATAGATCATAACCTGAAAAACCTATATCTAGAGATCCATCTCCTAATCTTTCTACAATTTCTCTTGCGTGTAAGTAAGTAACATTGATATTTTTTAGTCCTTTAATATATCCAAATAAATCTCTTTCCCCACGTTCAGATAAAAGTTTTAACTTATTTTTTGAAAAAACCTTTAAAACATCTTTTCTTAATCTTCCCTTACTTGGTATTCCAATATTAATCATACAAATTTATAGCAGCTCCTACTGCTGGTATTCTTTTGTTTGATCCAAGATCTCCAATTAGATTATCGTATCTTCCACCGTTGATAATATTTATATTTTTAGATTTTCTTTTAATTTCAATTTTAAACACAAGGCCAGTGTAATATTCTAGTTGTCTTCCAAATGAAGCTGAATATCTAATATTTAATTTTGAAACTTTATTTTTTGTTATTGGAAAATAGTTATTTTCAACTCTTAAATTAATTTTATATTTTTTGAAAAATAAATTTAATTTGTTTGCAGCTTGATTTATTGAACAATTTATTTTGAGGAATTCTTTAATAATTTTTACTACGTTTCTTCCCTTTTTCGCCCTCCTAGGGTCTTTTATTTTATTATTAAATCTTTCTAAAATTTCATTAACAGATCTTCCTGCAATCATTTTCAATTGATCTTGCTTAAGCATTTGTTGATATCTTTTTTTATCAATCTCAACAATTGTTGGGTCTACATCAGAATTTGTTTCCAATCGTTTTAAAAGATCATTAAAATAATTTTCTCTCCAAAAATGTCTTTGAAGTCTCAATCTCCATCTTTTTGGTATATCTAATTTATTTAAAAGAAGTTTGAATATCTCTACATTGCCAATTGTAAGGCTTCCTGAGGTGTAATTTATTTTTGATAAAGATTTAATAGAGGTTTCAATAATTCTTTTATCATCTTCTTTTTCTTTTTTAGAACCTATGATTTCAAAGCCAATCTGATTTTTTATTATTGGATCTGCTCTATTCAAAGTTTTTCTGAAAGCTTGACCACTATAAAATACTTTTCTAGTGCCTTTGGTTTTATCATTTAAATATTTTAAACAAGATGCAATCGTTAAGTCAGGTCTTAAACAAAGTTCATTTCCATTTTGATCATTAAAAGAAAAAATAAATCTTCTAAAACTTTCACCTGATCTCTCCACAATGTGATTAGTTTCAATAACAGAGTCTAGTTTAATATATTTAAATCCTTTTGATCTTACAGATTTAAGAATATTTTCAGATAAGTTTTTTGATTTCATTTATAAGTTCATTTCTAGTTATTGATAACTGATCATTTTCTTTTGAAGAATTTAGTTTTTTTATTATTAGCTTTTCATCTTTGAGTTCATTTTCACCACAAATAATTGCTAAATCTAATTTTTTTCTATCCGCATACTGAAGTTGTTTTTTAAGATTTTTATTTTGATCTAAATATATTTCTGCAGGAATATTATTATCTCTTAGTTCATTTACTATTTCATAATATTTTTTGATAAAATTTTTATCTAAAATACAAACTAATACTGGTTTAGTTTTATTTACTTTAATTTTTCCTAATTGATTTATAGCGTATAAAAGTCTGTCTATTCCTATAGACATTCCACTTCCTTTATAATCAGCACCTTTAAATCTCGCGATTAAGTTGTCATAACGTCCACCACTTGCAACGCTACCAATATTTATTTCTTTACCTTTTGCATTTGTTACTTTGAAGTTTAAATTAGTCTCAACTAAGAACCCAGTATAGTAGCTAAGTCCCCTGATTTTTGTAACATCAATACTAATAGAATCTTGATTATTTCCATAAGACAATATCTCAAATAGTTCCTCTAATTCATTAATACCTTCAGCTGATAACTCATTTTTTAAATTTGATTTTAAATCTTTTATCTCTTTTAGATTAAGAAAGTTAATTATTTCTGAAACTTGGTTATCAGATAATTCACAACCTTTTGTAAAAGCACCAGATTGATCTTTTCTTCCAGTTTTTAATAATTCCTCTACTCCCTTTATTCCTAATCTATCTAATTTATCTATAGACTTTAAGACCTTGTATTGCTTATCTTCTTCAATTTTAAGTTCATTGATTAAACCTTGTAAGATTTTTTTATTGGAAACATTTATTGTGAATTGATCTTTGGTAAGTCCAATTTTTTTAAATGACTCGCTGATAATATTACATATTTCTGCATCAGCCTGTGATGGGTTTACATCTCCAATTATATCTGCATCTAACTGAGCAAATGAACGGAACCTTGCGCTATCTGCCTTTTCTTGTCTAAATACATTTCCATAAGCAAATCTTTTATAAGGAAATACTAAATCTCTAAAATTTTCTGCACAAAAACGCGCTAAAGGAGCACTTAAATCATATCTTAATGTTAAAGACTCTTTTTCATTCACAAATGAAAAAACATCACTCATTGGATTAGTTTCGTCTTCTGCTAGAAAGGAACCTATATTTTCGCTCTTTTCAAATTCTGGGGTCTCTAATTGCTCAAAACTATAATTAATAAATACGTCTTTTATAGTATCTACTAATTTATTCTTAAGATTAAGTTCTTCGCCCCAACGATCTTTGAAACCTTTAGGTAAAGAGGCTTGAAGTTTTTTTTCTTTATTCATTTTTTGGTACACGGGGACAGATTCGAACTGTCGACCTTCGGTTCCACAAACCGCTGCTCTAACCAACTGAGCTACCCGTGCTCCTTTTTATTGTTTTATACTAATTGTGGAAAAAATTAAATTTATAAATAATTAAATAGCTAGCGTGCAGCCAGCATGGAAATGGTGTCTGTGTGTACTTCTGAATGTTCCAGTTTTTTTAATCATCGGGAAGTGGTTTAGCATTTTAAATCTAAAATGCAATACTGAATTGTATAGGAATAAAAATGCTAATTTAGCAATCTATCCCTATACAAATGTTTTAAATGAAATAAATTTTTAAGAAATTTTCTTTAAATTTACTGCGCTTGGACCTTTGTCTCCGTCCTGAATTTCGAATTCTATTGCATCATTTTCATTCAAAAAACGAAGTCCTGCTTCACGAACTGCGCTCGCATGAACGAAACAATCCTTTTCACCGTCTTCTCTTTCTATAAAACCGTAGCCCTTCTTACCGTTGAACCACTTAACTTTACCTTTTAATGTACTCATACTTATATTTTACTCTTTCTTATTAGTTTATTTACTCGCTAATTAAATTAGCAAACGCTGAGTATAAGAAAATATTGGATATAGCAAGATTATAATTGTTCTAGATTTGTTTATTTTACCACCATGAAGTGGTGGCTTCGGCGGGACTCGAACCAGCGACACAAGCCTTTTCAGGGCTCTGCTCTACCACCTGAGCTACGAAGCCATAACTTTTAAGATCTAAAAATGATTCTACCTTTTGATAAATCGTAGGGACTTACTTCTAATCTTACTCTGTCTCCTTGTAAAACTCTGATACGATTTTTTCTGAGTTTACCTGCAGTATGAGCTGTCACATTATGTCCATTATCTAATTTAACTCTGAACATAGCGTTTGGAAGTAAGTCAGTGACTACCCCTTCAAACTCTAACGTATCTTGTTTTCCCAATTATTTACCTTTCATTCTTGATCTTATACTTTGAGCATGACCATCTAATTCTTCATACTCAGCGAGATGTGTAGCGTATTCTCCTATTTTCTCAATACCTTTTTTTGTGAGAGTTATATGGCTAATTTTTTTATAAAACTCATTCAAATTCAATCCAGATGAAAATTTTGCAGAACCTAAAGTTGGAAGAACATGATTAGTTCCAACATTATAATCACTAACAGCCATTGGTGAATATCTACCAATACAAATGCTGCCCGCATTATGAATTTTGTTTAAGTAATTCTTATAATTATAAACGTTTAACTCTAAGTGTTCTGGGGCAATTTCATTTATCAAATCTACTATTTGCTTGTCATTTTTAGCTAGAAGTATCAATCCATTATTTCTCAAGCTCTTTGTTGCTATATTTTTACGTGGAAGTTTTTTAAGCTTTTGAACAACATCAGCTTTAAATTTATTTACTAAGTTTTTATCTTTAGTAATTAAAACACACTGTGAATTGATATCATGCTCAGCTTGTCCAATCATAGAAGTTGTAACATCATCAAGATCAGTTTTATTATCAGCTAAAACAGTTATTTCAGAAGGGCCAGCAATCATCCCTTCTATTCCAACGTCACCAAATACTTCACGCTTACTTCTTGCAACATAAATATTTCCAGGCCCAACAATTTTATTAACTTTTTGAATATACGTTAAGCTTGCAATAGCTTGCGCTCCACCCATTGAGTAAATTTCTTTAATTCCAAGTTTTTTTGCTGCATACAAAACTGAAGGATTTAATTTTCCATTAAGTTTAGGATTAGCCAGTACTATTCTTTTAACACCTGCAATTTTTGCAGGTATAGCATTCATTAATAATGTTGAAGGTAAATTTGCAGGCACATAAATACCAACGGATTGAATAGGTACATATTTATATTCGAGTTTGTTTTTAAATTTATCCACATATTTTATATCTTTTACCTTTTGCTTTGAGTGAAATTTTAAAATTCTATCGTATGCAAAATCTATAGCTTTTTTTATCTTTGGATTTAATAACTTAATTGATTTATTTATTTTTTGTGAGGAAGGAACTATCTCCGTATTTTTACTAAATTTTTTCTCATATTTTAAAAGAGCTTTTCTTCCGTTAATTTTAATGTCTTTTAAAATCTTTGGAACTATCGCAGTATCTGTGGCCTTACCAGATCGCCTTTTATCTAAGAAAGATAATAATTCTTTATTATAATTTTTGTTTTTACAATTAATTACTTTTATCATTTTCAATTTTTTGGTCTTCCAAGACTGCTTCAACAATTTCTGAAGTGAGTGTTATAAATCGATTTTCTGAAAATAGTAGAGTTATTTCAAAATTATGTTCTCTCTTAAATAGATCTATTGCCAACAATTCTAGCTCTTTATCAGGTTCTGTTTGATCGATATTTTTTGATTTTGAAGATTGAACAAATTCAAATTTGATTATGCTATTTATTAATTTTTTATCATCTTCATTTTCTCTATCTTTTCTTAACATTGAAATTAGAAAGATTTTGTTTGATGGAAGATATTTTATATCTGAAATCTTTACTTTGGCTTCTGAACAACATGCAGATATCATTTGAAGATCTTCTGGTGATTGAGCGATAATTTTTTTTAAGAACTTTTTATCCATTAAGATAGTCTTTTGATTTTAACTCCAATTTTTTTTAGTTTGTTTTCAATTTTTTCATAACCTCTATCTAAATGATATATTCTATTAATTGTCGATTGGCCTTTTGCAACTATTGCAGCAAGAACCAAGGCAACAGAAGCTCTTAAATCACTGGACATAAGTTCTGCACCTAAAAACTCTGTTTTCCCCTCAATTGTTGCCTTATTATCTTTTACAATTATTCTTGCACCCAATCTTCTTAGCTCTGCTACATGCATAAATCTATTTTCGAAAATACTTTCTGTGATTGTGCTTCTGCCATTCGCTTTACATAATAATACCATGAATTGGGCTTGTAGGTCGGTTGGGAAATTTGGATATTCTTTAGTTGTAATATTGGTAATGTTTTTTATTTTTTTTGGACCTTTAATATTTATTTCATTTTTACTTGTCTTTATTTTAGCACCCACTTTTTTTAACAAGTTTAATTCTGTTTGAATAACATTTGGGTTAAAATTCTTAATTACTAAATCACCTTTTGCTAAGGTTGCTGCTACACAAAATGTTCCTGTTTCTATTCTATCACCCATTACTGAGTAGGTTGTCTGATTTAAAGAATTAACACCAATAATTTGGCATGTTCTTTTTCCAATCCATTTTATATTTGCTCCAGCTGATTTAAGAAAATTGGTTAAATCTTTTATTTCTGGTTCTATTGCACAATTTTTTAAGATAGTTTTTCCATTTGCAAGACAGGCTGCAATAATTGAATTTTCTGTTGCACCAACACTAATTTTTGAAAATTTAATATTAGCACCCTTAAGTTTTCCTTTTGAACTTGCGTGTATGTAACCTTTTTTTATTTCATATTTCATACCAAGTTTTTTAAGTGCATTTAGGTGGTAATTTACTGGTCTAGCTCCAATGGTGCAGCCACCGGGAAGAGATGTGATAGATTTATGATATTTCGCAACTAAAGGCCCAAGAACTAATATTCCTGCTCTCATTGTTTTAACAAGTGAGTATGATGCAAAATGTTTGGGTTTTGTAGTTTTTGAGATTTTTACAGTTTTCTTATTTTTTAAATATTGAATTTTTGATCCAAGAGATTTTAATAGATTTAACATTGTATCTATGTCCCTTACTTGTGGAAGGTTTTCTATTATTACCGGTTTATCGAATAACAATGTTGAGGCTAAGATCGGTAATGCTGCATTTTTTGAGCCACTTATAGAGACTTGTCCCTTGATTTTACAAGGGCCCGTTATCAAAAACTTATCCATCTTATTTTATTTTTGCGACTTGTATCGTTGTTTGGCCCTGATATTTGCCATTCTTAGATTTATATGTTGTCTCTGGTTGTGTCTCTGATTTGAAAAATAAAAATTGTGCTATTCCCTCATTAGAATAAATTTTAGCAGGATTTGGTGTTGTATTACTTAACTCTATTACAATATTGCCTTCAAATTCATTTTCTATTGGAGTTACATTACAGATAATTCCTGTTCTAGCATATGTGCTCTTTCCTACACAAATGCAAAGAACATCTTTTGGAATTCTAAAATATTCTACTGTTTTAGCTAAAACAAAAGAGTTCGGTGGAATAATGCAATGAGGTCCTTTTCTCTCAATAAAATTATCATCAGAAAAATTTTTTGGATCTACTAAAGAATTATTTACATTTGTAAAAATTCTATACTCATCAGATATTCTAACATCATATCCCATACTACTAAGTCCATAAGATATTTTCCCTTCCGATACTTGGTGGTCTAAAAATGGATCAATCATATTGTGCTCCTTGCACATTTTTTTAATCCACGAGTCTGGTTGAATAGACATTTATTTATTATTTTTCTTTTGTTTCTTTTGGAAAGTTTTTCTTTTTCTTAAATTTTTTTTAAGTGCAAGTTCAAGTCTACTAAGCTTATCCTTCTTAGAATTCATTGAATTATTTTTTGTCAGGATTTGTAAGATGGTCTAAAGTTATAACTTGGTCTATAGGAATAGTTTTATCTTGCTCTTGCTTTACATCTCCTTGCTTAGCTTGTTTTTTGGCTCTTTTCTCTGCAAGCTTTTTTTCTCGTTTAGCTTGCTTTTCCATAGCTTTGGCGCCTCTAGTAGATTTATAGTCGTAGTGAATTCCCATATCATTTCCTTCAAAATAGGTATAACCCATTTTTGAAAAAAATTAAGGCAATAATTTGAAAAAGTTTATTTTATACACTAAATTTAAATTGTAATTCGCCCCTATAGTTAAATGGTATAACACATCCATGGTAAGGATGAGTTTCCAGTTCAATTCTGGGTGGGGGCACCATAATTAATTTCTGTAAAATTTTTTTCTTAAGAGAAATCCAATCAAAACTAAAATAATCATTCCAATAATTGGTAAATAAATATCTGGAGTTAAAACTAATTCTAAGAGACTTGGCACTTCTGAGTTTTCCTCTAAAATTTTATTTAGTCCTGCCCCAAGAGATGCACCAACAAATAATTGTGGGGCCATTCCAATTAATGATCCTAAAAAAAAATTTCTAACTTTGACATTAAATAATGTTGGCAAAACATTTGATATGAAAAAAGGAATTCCACCTATAAATCTATAGATTAAAAAAAATATAAATTCATTTTTTTTAAACTTTTCTGTCAAGCTTCCAAAGCGTGATGCAAATTTTTCCTCTACCAAATCTTTTAAGAAATAATTCGCAAACATATAAAGAAAGGTAGCACCAATACTTAGTCCAAAGACAATAAGCAAAGTACCTAACCATTTTCCAAAGATGAAACCTCCAACTAAAAATATTGGAGAACCAAAACCTAATAGAAGCACCCAGATAATTGTACCCAGAAGAAATATGATGCTTGATAAAAATATATTACTATTTTTTAATTCTTCTAATGTATCTCTATTTTGTTTAATCAGATCATAACTTGAAAAATCTTGAAATGAAAAATTGCTAAAAAAGATCCATAAAAAAATAGATACAATTAGAAGATATCCAAAACCTAAAATTAATTTGATTTTTTTTTCCTTATTCATTGATCTCTAATTTATTAAAAATCGCTGTACTTATATATATTTATTTGTATAAGTACGGAAATTTAACAATAATTAACTAATCATGAAACGTACATATCAACCAAGTAATAGAGTTCGTAAAAAATCTGTCGGCTTTAGAGCCAAAATGAAAACCAAAGGTGGACGAAAAGTTCTTAAAAGAAGAAGAGCTAAAGGAAGAAAAAAATTAACTAATGCTTAATGAAAAGCAAGATAGTTAGTCTTTCCAAAAACGAAGAATTTAAATCAATCCTTGGTGGAAAAAAAATATCTAATAAATATTTAACAATTTTTTTTAAGAAATTATCTGATAAGAACAACAAAAAATTAAACATTAGTTTTGTAGCTAAAAAAAAAATTGGTAACGCAGTAAGTAGAAACAAAATTAAAAGAAGATTAAAAAATATTATGAATGATGCTGTTAAAAATATAAAAATTAATTTCAATTATTCTTATCTTTTAATAGCCAGAAAAACTGTGTTGGAAGATGCATATAAAGAAATCAAAGAAAAAATTTTTCTAGATTTCGGAAAAATTAAGTAATGAGAGTAATAAATTATTTTTTTATATATTTAATTAAAGGTTATAAATTTTTACTAAGCCCTTTATTTTATAATTCTTGCAAATTTGAACCTTCTTGCAGTACTTATTGTATGGAATGCTTTGAAAAATATAATTTTATAAAAGCAATATATAAATCTACAATTAGAATTTTAAGATGTAATCCTTGGTTTGGTCATGGTGGACATGATCCTGTTGAAAAATTAAAAGGAACAAAAAGTGGATTCTAAAAACGTAATAGCGGCAATATCATTAAGTGCAGCAGTAATAATTCTTTATGGATTATTTTTTGCTCCCCCGCCACCAAATCCTGATCAAATAAATAATGAGAAGAATAAAATTGAGCAAACAGGTAATGAGGCACCATCTTTAGATCAAAATGTCGAGGTTTCAAAAATATCAAGAGAAGAGGCAATTGAAAATGAGGACCGAATAAATTTTGAAAATAGTACTGTAATAGGATCTATCTCTTTAGTTGGGGCTTCGATAGATGATTTAACCTTTAAAAAATATACTAACACACTTAACGGTGATGATAACGTTGTCCTTTTAAATCCAAAGAAGATTGAAAATGGCTACTATGTAGAAACTGGGTGGGCAACCACAAATAAAGATATAAACGTACCCAACTCTAAATCAGTTTGGAAGCTAGAGGGCAATAATAAATTATCTCCTAATTCACCTGTAAAGATCTCATGGACAAATGATCAGAATATTAAGTTTGTAAAAGATATTAGTATTGATGATCAATATTTATTCAAAGTAAAACAAACTATCATTAACAATTCTGAAAAAACTTATAATTTTTACCCTTATGGTCAAATTATTAGAAATATAGCACCAGATGTAACTGATTTTTATATTCTGCACGAAGGTTTAATTGGTGTTTTTGATGATCAATTAGTTGAAGAAGATTATGATGATATAGAGGAAAAGAAATTCTCAGTTAATGCTGACAAAGGTTGGCTTGGAATTACTGATAAATATTGGATAACAAGTTTAATACCTCAAGAAAATCGTAAATTTAGAACTGATTTTGATTATAAAAATAAGTTTAGAGCTAACTTTATTGAAACGAGTGCAACAGAAGTTGGTGCTAATGAGACAAAATCAAATGAAATAAGAATAATAATTGCAGCAAAAGAGGTTGATATTATTGACGGATATGCGGAAAATTTAAATATAAGTAAATACGATCTAGCAATAGATTGGGGATGGTTTTACTTTATAGTTAAACCGTTATTCTTTGTAATCGATTACTTCTTTAAATTAACTGGAAACTTTGGAATAGCGATTATTTTAATAACTATTTGTATTAGAATAGTATTTTTCCCTCTTGCAAACTATTCATTCAGATCAATGGCAAAAATGAAAGTGCTTCAGCCAGAAATGACTAGGCTAAAAGAGCTTCATAAAGAAGATAAGATGAAACTTCAGCAGGAAATGATGGCATTATACAAAAAGGAAAAGGTAAATCCTGTCAGCGGTTGTTTGCCTATATTCATTCAAATTCCTTTTTTCTTTGCGATTTATAAAATGCTTTTCGTTACAATTGAGATGCGTCATCAGCCATTTTTTGGATGGATTAAAGACCTTAGTGAAAAAGACCCAACATCAATATTCAATATTTTTGGTCTTATACCTTGGGACCCACCATCATTTTTAATCATTGGTGCTTGGCCAGTTGCAATGGGTATAACAATGTGGTTGCAACAAAAATTAAATCCAACACCACCAGATCCTGTTCAAGCAAAAATATTTATGTTCTTTCCATTATTTTTAACAGTAATACTAGCGCCGTTCCCATCTGGTTTAGTAATTTACTGGACAATCAATAACATACTAACAATGGCACAACAGTACGTTATTATGAAAAGAACTACTGTAAAAACTCAATAAATGGATTTAGAAAAAATTCTACCTAACAATGGTCCATCCATTGAAGAAGTAAAAAAATATATAAATAAATATTCTAATGACATCATTGTTATAAAATGTGGTGGCTCTGTTCTTCTTGAAAAAAAACTATTTGATCAATTTATTGAGGATATTGCAGTCATAAATAAACTTGGGCTATCAGCAGTTGTAGTTCACGGTGGTGGTAAAAATATTAAAAAGAAACTTGATAAATATAATTTAAAATCTGAATTCATTGATGGCTTAAGAGTAACTGATGAAAAAACAATTAAAGTTGTTGAGGAAGCACTTCTTGAATTAAATTTTGAAATTTTAAATGATTTAAATAATCATCAGTCTAATGCTTTATCTATAACACCTAAACAAAATAATATTATTAAAGTTAAACCTGAAAAAAAAGAACTAGGCTTTGTTGGGGCACCCACTGAAATAAAAAAAGATTTATTATTAGAAGCTATCAAAGATAAAAAAATACCCTTAATTGTTCCAATGGGCATAGGCGAAGATAACAATATTTACAATATAAACGCTGATGTAGCCGCAGGTGCAATAGCAAAAGAACTGAAAGCTAGAAGATTATTGTTAATGACAGATGTTGAAGGAGTTTTAGATCAAAATCAAAAACTGATTAGTGAGATTAATTCATCTATTGCAACTCAAATGTTAGAAAATAAATCTATTTCGGGAGGTATGATACCAAAAATTAAAACATGCCTTGATGCGGTTAATAACGGTGTAACTGGCGTAGTTATTGTTGATGGTAGAAAACAACACTCTATTTTATTTGAAATTTTTTCAGATGTGGGTGCAGGAACATTGATTAGAAAATGAAAAATTTAGAAAATATAAAAAATATTTTATTTGATTGTGATGGAGTGCTTTATAGTGATCTAGAGGGCGTATTTGGTCAGGTGAGCAAAAAGATGACCCAATACATATCAAATAAACTTAATGTTGATTTAAAAAAAGCTAAAGAATTACAAACAAATTATTTCCATAAATATAATACAAGTCTAAACGGGCTAATGATACATCATGATATTCCTCCAAGAGAATTTCTTGATTACGTACATGATATTGATTTATCTTTTTTAGAAAAAGATAAAGTTTTAAGAGGTGAGCTTGAAAATATTAGTTTGAATAAATTTGTATTTACCAATGGTAGCAAAGAACATGTTAAGAATATAACATCTCATCTTGGTATAGAAGATCAATTTGATGGTGTGTTTGATATTGTTGATGCAGAATACCATCCAAAACCAGAGGCTCGAGCTTTTGATTTAATGATAGAAAAATTTAAAATAGATCCAAAAGAAACTCTTTATATCGAAGATATCGCTAAAAATTTGTCTATTGGAAAAGAAAGAGGAACAACTACAGTTTGGTTAATCAATGACGAATACTGGGGCAAAAAAGAGTCTGATAAAGAATATATTGATTATAAAATTGAAAATCTCTCTTTATTTTTAAAAGAAATAAGGTTATTAAAAAACTCATAAAACGATGAGTATAGAAAATATAATCAATGATGCTTGGGAAAAAAGAGATCAAGTAAATCCAAACTCAGATCAAAACTTAAAAGACACTGTTAATCAAATAATTGAAGATCTTGATAGTGGAAAAGTAAGAGTTGCAGAAAAAATAAATGGTGAGTGGGTAACACACCAGCATATTAAGAAAGCTATAATGCTAAGTTTTAGAATGTATCCAATGGAAAATTTAAACGGTCCATATAGCAGCTGGTATGATAAGGCACATTTACTTAAAGGTAAAACAGCAGGTTGGACAAAAGAAGATCATGAAAAGGCTGGTTTTAGAATGGTTCCAAATTCACCAGTTAGAAAAGGTTCTTTTGTTGGAAAGAACGCAGTACTAATGCCATGTTATGTAAATATCGGTGCTTACATTGATGAAGGTACAATGATAGATACTTTTGCAAGAGCGGGTAGTTGTTGTCAGATAGGAAAGAATTGTCATATCTCTGCAGGCTCTGGTGTTGGTGGTGTATTAGAACCTGCACAAGCTTTGCCAACAATTATTGAAGATAATGTTTTTCTTGGTGCAATGTCCGAGGTAGTTGAAGGAGTTATTGTGGGTGAAGGCTCAGTTTTAAGTATGGGTATGTATATTGGTCAATCTACAAAGATTGTAAATAGAAAAACAGGTGAAATAACGTATGGAAAAATTCCACCCTACTCAGTTGTGGTGCCAGGTTCGCTACCAGATAAAAATAATTCTGAAGCACCTTCGTTATATTGTGCAGTCATAATCAAACAAGTCGATGAAAAAACAAGATCTAAAACATCCATAAACGATCTTTTAAGAGAGTAAAAATGCCAAAAATTAATGAACTCCAGTTAGCTAAAGAGCTAATTAGGTTTCCTTCTATAACTCCAGTTGATGCTGGGATAATGAGTTTCCTAGAAAAAAAACTAAAGAGTTTAGGATTTAAAACTAAAATACTTGAATTTAAGGAAAAAAATACAAAACCAGTAAAAAATCTTTATGCAAGACTGGGTAATAAAGGTCCAAATTTTTGTTATGCAGGCCATTTGGACGTTGTCCCAGCAGGTAATTTAAAAGATTGGACGGTAAATCCATTTAAACCTGCGATAAAAAATGGTCATTTAATTGGTAGAGGGGCAAATGATATGAAAAGCTCCATTGCAGCGTTCGTTGCAGCAGTAAGTAATTTTGTTTTATCTAATAAAAAGTTTAAAGGCTCTATAAGTTTTTTAATAACTGGTGATGAGGAAGGTGTTGCAATAAATGGTACTAAAAAGGTCGTAGAATATTTAAGAAAGAAAAAAGAAAAAATAGATTTTTGTTTAGTGGGTGAACCTACTAATCCAAACAAACTTGGCGAAATGATAAAAATAGGTCGTAGAGGTAGTATGACTGGTAGATTGTCTGTAATCGGAGTGCAAGGACATGTTGCGTATCCTCAAAGAGCTAATAATCCATCTACAGCGCTTGTTCAAATTCTTAAAGAATTAAAAGAAATTAAATTTGATAAAGGAACAAAAGACTTTCAACCAACAAATTTAGAAATAACTAAAATTAATATAAATAATTCTGCAGACAATGTTATACCAGGATTAGCTAATGCTACTTTTAACATTAGATTTAATAACAAACATTCATCAAATTCATTAAAGAAAAAGATTAATAAAATTATTCAAAAAATATGCAAAAAAAATAAATCAAAATTTAAAATGGAATATAATGTTTCGGGTGAAGCTTTTTTAACTAAACCTAATAAAACTACTTTTATGGTTAGGGATACAATTAAAAAAATTACTAAAATAAATCCAGTATTCTCAACAACTGGCGGTACTTCGGATGCAAGATTTATTAGAAAAATCTCTCCCTGTTTAGAGTTTGGATTGGTTGGTAGAACTATGCATAAAATAGATGAAGTAGTTGCTCTAACAGACTTAAAAAAATTAACTTTAATATATTTAAATATTTTAAAAAATTACTTTAAGTGAAAACTGGTTTAATCACCTCTAATACATACAAAAATCATAATACTGGTGATGGACATCCAGAAAAAATTGATCGTGTTACAGCGGTGATTGAAAATTTTAAAAAAATAGATAACAAAAATTTAATTTGGAAAAAACCAAATGATTATGACCAATCGATATTATCTAAAACTCATTCATCAAATTATATTGATCAAGTTCAAAATTCTTTCCCTACAAAAGGTTTGTATTTTCTAGATGGAGACACAGTTGTTTCACCTGGAAGTAAAGATGCTACAAAAGATGCTGTTGGTTCAATTATTACGGCAATTGATGGTGTTGAAAATAAAGAATTTAAGAACGCTTTTTGTTGTGTAAGACCACCTGGACACCATGCTGAAAAAGAAAAAGCTATGGGGTTTTGCATTTATAATAATGTTGCCGTAGGTGCTAATTATTTAATTGAAAAATATAAGTATAAAAAAATAGCAATTATTGATTTTGATGTTCATCATGGAAATGGAACTCAGGATATCTTTTATAATAATAAAAATGTTTTATATATTTCAACTCACCAATACCCTTATTATCCAGGATCAGGATCAGAGAAAGAAAATGGAAAATTCAATAATATATTAAATATACCCCTCAGTGCAGGTACAACTGCTGAACAATATTTAAATGCATACGAACATGCATTGAATAAAATCCAAGAATTTAAACCAGAATTTATATTGTTTTCTGCCGGTTTTGATGCCCACATGGATGACCCCTTAGCACAACTAAGATTAAGTTCTGAAGACTTTTATATTATTACAAAAAGAACATTGGAAATCTCGAAACCATTTTGTAATGGAAATGTTGTATCTATTTTAGAGGGTGGTTATGATCTACAAGCCTTGCAAAAAAGTACTCAACGCCATGTCGATGCACTTATAGAATTTAATTGATTAAATAACCTAAATATTTAAATAAACGCTAAATGAAATTATACAAAATTAAAAAATCAAATATTGACAAAAAAGGTAGGGGTTTGTACGCAGCAAAAGATATTAAAGCTGGCACTAAAATTATTGATTACATTGGAAAGATCATAACTAATAAGCAAGTCGATGAATCTGATAAATTTGATAACTCAAAACCTATTTATTTATTCACTCTAAATAAGAGGTATACTTTAGATGGAGACTTTCCATGGAATACAGCGGGTTTAATAAATCACTCATGTGATAATAACTGTGATTATGAAGGTAAGGGACTTAAAATTTGGGTTACTGCCACCAAAGATATTAAAAAAGGAGAAGAACTCACATGTGATTATGGGTTTGGATATGACAAAGACTACAAACAGTTTCCTTGTAAATGTAAATCAAAAAATTGCTGTGGCTACATAGTTAGAGCTGAGTCTAGATGGAGAATAAATAAAAAATTTGCAATGGGTAATAAAAAGTAAATTAATATATTACTTTCTCCAAATATAGACCATGAGCAGGTGCGAGAGGAGCGCATTTTTTCCTATCTTTAGATTTTAAAATTATATTAAATTTTTTCAAATCCCATTTTTTTTCTGATAAGTATTTAAGTGAACCAACCATTGATCTTACCTGACTTTTTAAAAAAGAAGGTGATTTTATTCTTATCTTAATTTGTTTTTTTGATTTTAAAATTTGGATTTTATTAATCGTTCTAATAGGGCTTTTGGCAGCACAATTTGATGCCCTGAATGTAGAAAAATCATGTGTACCAATTAATTTTTTTGCGCCTCTTTTCATTAAATTAATATCTAATTTATTTCTTATATTCCATTCTCTATTATAATTTATCATTGAAGGTGCAGGATCATTTCTGATTAAATACAAATAGGTTCTTTCTTTTGCAGAAAATCTTGAATGAAAATTTTGATTTCTTGCCTTTATTTTAAGAATTGAAATATTTTTTTTATTTAGAAAAAAATTTAATGATTTTAAAAACTTTCTTTTATCTATAATTTTGTTTTTACAGTCAAAATGAGCTGATTGCTCTAGTGCATGAACTCCAGCATCAGTTCTTCCAGATCCATGTAATTTTATTTTTTCCTTTAATAGTTTTGATAGTATATTTTGAATTGTTTTTTGAACAGAATTACCTTTTTTTTGTGTCTGCCAACCTACAAAGGATGTTCCTACATACTCTATGAGTATTTGATATCTATTCATTGTTTAAGATAATTCCTTCTTTAAGCTTACTACCTAAAAGAAAGTCTTCAATTAATTGAGATTTTTTTCCTTCTCTTTGAATTTCAATTATTTCAATTGAATTTAGGCCGCAACATATTGTGAGGTTTTTATCTATTATTTCACCTATTTTACCTGACTTTTTTGATAACTTTGCCTTTAATATTTTATATCTTTGATCTTGAAATTTGAACCAAGCTCCAGGTTTTGGATATAAACCATTAATTTTAGCTAGAATTTTTTCAGCAGGATCATTCCAATTTATTTTACCCTCTGATTTTTCAATTTTTTTTGCGTACGTTGCCTGATTATGATCTTGTTCATTAAATTTAATTTTCTCATCTAATATTTCTTTTATATTTTCTATAATCTTTTCTGATGCTAATTTTGATAACCTTTCTGATAAACTTTTTGCATTTTCATTTTCTAAAATATTTATTTGATATTTGTTACAAACAGGACCTTCGTCTAGTTTTTTATTAATTTTCATGATGCTAACACCTGTATTTTTATCCATATTGATCAGAGATCTTTGTATAGGTGCTGCACCTCTCCATTTTGGTAATAAAGATGCATGAATATTAATAAAACCTTTTTTACTTAATCTCAGTATTTCTTCAGGAAGAATTTGTCCATATGCTACAACTATTGCAATATCTAAATTAAGAGATTTAATAAACTCCAATTCATCTTCAATTTTATTTGGAGTTTTAATTTGAATTCCAAAATCTTCACTGAAAATATGTACAGGTGATTTATTTATTTTCTGTCCTCGATGTGATTTACGTGGTGGTTGGCTGAAAACACATGAAATTTTGTATCCACCTTTAATTATTGATCTTAGAATTGGAACTGCAAATTCAGGTGTTCCTAAAAAAGCTATCTTTATATCCATTTACTAAACAATAATTCTATCTGGCTTTTCTTTTTGTTTAGAAAGCTTTTTTATAATCATTGTTTTTTTTAATTTTGAAAGATAATCAATAAATAAAACTCCCTCTAAATGATCCATTTCATGTTGAATGCATGTTGCAAGCAAACCTTCAGCGTTTAGTATTTTTTTTTCACCATTATAATCAAGATACTCAACATCACATTTTTTGGGTCTATCTATTTCAGCAAAATAATTTGGAACTGACAAACATCCCTCTTCATATGTGGAAAGTTCTGAATTTTTATTTTTGATTACTGGATTTACAAAATATAAAGGTCTTCTTTTTTCCTCATTTTTTGCAATATCCATAACAATAATTCGTTTAGGAACGCCAATTTGAATAGCAGCTAAGCCTATTCCGTTTGCATCATACATAGTATCAAGCATATCATCCATAAGCTTTTGTTCTTCTTTGCCTACAGACTCTACTTCTATAGATTTTTGTCTTAAAATTTTATTTGGTTCTGTAATTATTGGTTTAATAGCCATTACTAATTTTATAACAAAATTTATACTTTTAAAGGGAGAACTTTTAATAAAATTTCGTTTCTAAGATTTACAATTTTTAACTCATTCATAATTCCAATTACAAAATTAACAGAGTCTAAGTCAAGATCCTCCAAGTCGTCCTCACCGATGATTTGGGCTATTTTTAAAAGTACTAGACCTGTTTCTCCATTAACAATCATTGAATTTATATCAGATGGAATATTTGTTTCGTACTCATAAAGACCATCATATTTCTTCAAAATTTGAACTCCATCAGACTTTAAGGATTCAGCCATAATTATATCTTTGATTGAGAAAAAATATTTTTTGTTTTTTTTAATTTTTTTAAGCAAATCATTCGTCTCTTTTTCTACCTGAGGAAGACTAGTTTTATTTTGAAAATAATTTAGGAGTTTCGATTGGTGGAATACTTTATTATTAAATTTAATTTTTAATTCTGCAACTTTTTCTGGCTCTCTATTCTTTTTATAAAAAGAAGTAAAATTTGAAGGAACATCATCATATGGAATACTTTTTAGTGCCTTTGCAAGCTCATTATCAAATGCACTCGATAGTTCAGCCTCATCAAATAGTTCTTTAAGCTTAGAGAGTATAGTAAGTTTTTGTGTAGTTTCATCAGAAAGTAAAAATCTCTGATATAACAACGCTCGAGCTTCATAATCATTTAAAAGTTTATATGCATCATTAAAATTAAGAAGTTGATTAATATCAAAACGGAATCTTTTATATAAATTTAACAACTCTTCTTCATCATAAACACCATCATTTGTTGCTGTTTCAATTAGTTTAATTTGGTCAGAACTTTCAATATCAACAAGATCTGAATTTTTTAGCAAATTTGATGTGGATAAATAATTCCAAATAAATTTTGGAGTTTCGATTTTAGGATCATATTCAAATGTTTCGATTGTTTTATGTGATATATGAAAATAAAGAATATTCTTTTCTGATAGTTGATCATTTGGTTTTTTATATCCCATCAAAATATTAAATTTATCTGAGAAAAACTTGTCCACGCTACCCAATTCAGATTTTAGATCAAATAATAATTGAGCTTCATCTCTTCTTTCTTGATCTATCAAGCAATACATTTTGAAATTTGTTAAATAATCTTCAGAAATTGAATTAACTATTTCAAATATTTCACATGACTTATCTAATTGAGAATTTGATAAAAAGTGATCTACATAAAATGTAATTAAATCATCACTTTCTCTAAGATTTGGATTTTTAATTAAAAATTCTTTTATAAGATTAAAATCTTTTTTCTTTTTTAAATAATTAAATTTAAAATCTAGGAACTCTTTTGGTGAAATATTATTATTTGGAATGTATGAATTAGTTAATAGTGCAATTTCTAAAACCTTTTCAGAAAATTTTGATAATTCTTTTGTAGTTATATTATCTAAAACATATTTAATATCTTCTCCATTACTATTCGACCACATATCTATGGATAATCCATTTTCTTCAGGGTCATACAAACCTGCTAATTTAATTTCTGATGCACCTAAAGCGTTATTTACTAATATCTTTTCATTTTGTTGTTCAATTTTTATTCCCTGAATTATTTTATTTTCATCATCATTAGTATTTTCAATTAAAATTTCGTTTTCTTCAGTATCTTTTTTTTCAATATTCCAAATGTCTACTGGTTCATTAGCACTTACTGGGTTGATTAATAAAAATGTAAATAGAAAAAATTTACTTAATTGTTTTAAAATTTTCATTTGGTATGATTTTTTCAATTTTTTTATTTGGTGCTGGAAAATCAATTTTTGCGATGAATATAATTCCTATGACAAGAACCGCTACTATTAGAATAAGTTTGATCAAAAGCTTAATTATACCCAATAGACCACCTGAACTTGTTTTTTTAGTAAATTGCATATAGTTTAAGTAATTTCAAAATAAGACATATTTGTGTTTTTTCAATATAGAAACCAATGAAATCAAAAAAAAACATAGTTTTAGTCGGGATGATGGGTTCAGGTAAATCATCTATAGGAAAATTATTATCAAAAAAAATAGGATTAGAATTTATTGATATTGATAAATTAATTGAAGAAGAAGAGAATAAATCAATTTCTGATATTTTTAAAATTAACGGAGAAAAATATTTTAGAGATTTGGAGGAAAAAATATCTATTAAGAAATTGAAAAGTGAAAACAAAGTTATTTCTCTTGGTGGAGGCGGTTATATAAATCAAAAAATTAGAAAACAAACACAATTAGGATCAATTACTGTTTGGTTAAATTGGAAAACATCCACTTTAATCGATAGAATTAAGGATAGTAAAAAAAGACCTGTTGTAACTAAACTCAAAATAAGTGAAATAAAAAGTCTTATTGAGGAAAGAGCGAAAATATATAATTCATCTGATTTTAAGATTAATTGTGATAAATTAAAGAAGAATGAAATTGTTGATACAATAATTAGTTTATATGAAAGTAAATAAATTAAGAATTACTACAAAATCAAAAAAATATTCAATTTTTATAGGTAGAAACCTAATTAATAATATAAATAATATTTTACGTTCTGAAAAATTATCATTCAAAAAAATTCTTTTAGTAATTGATAAGAATGTTCCATCTAAATTTAAAAAAAAATTATTAAAAAATATTAAAACACAATCAAAAAAAACATTTATTTTTAATCCTTCGGAAAAAAATAAAAGTCAAAAAAGTATTGATGAAATTCACAATATTTTATTCAAAAACAGATTTAATCGAGATGATTGTATAATTGCTTATGGCGGTGGGATAACTGGAGATGTGGTTGGTTATAGTGCCAGTATATACAAAAGAGGCATGAAATTTATAAATATTCCAACAACTTTGTTGGCTCAAGTAGACTCATCAATTGGAGGAAAAACTGGCATAAATAACAATTATGGTAAAAATTTAATTGGTAGTTTTTATCAACCAGACTTAGTTGTATCAGACATAGATATACTTAAATCTTTAAGTTCAAGAGAGATAATTTGTGGATATGCAGAAATATTAAAAAGTAGCCTAATAGACAATTACAAAAACTTTAAATTCTTAAATGATAATTTGGAAAGCATAATTAATATAAAACAACCATATATTGGAAAAGCTATTCTAAATAGTTGTAATTTGAAAAAGAAAATTGTTCAAAAAGATGAGGTTGAAAAAGATATTAGAAAAGTTCTAAATTTAGGCCATACTTTTGCCCATGCATACGAGTCTTGTTTAGGTTATTCAAAAAAATTAAATCATGGAGAAGCTGTTATATTGGGAATTAAAAACGCTATTGAATTTAGCTATAAACAAAAATTTTTAAATAAAAGAATTTATGATTTATTAAAAAATCATCTAGAAAATATTCCGTTAAATAAAAAATTAACTACTTTATTTAAAACTAAAGATGTAAATAAAATTATAACTTATATGAAGGCTGATAAAAAGAATAATTCAAAAAAAATAAATTTAATACTGATGAAAGATTTTGGTAAGATCAAAACTGACAGTCAATATAATGAAGCGATAATAAAGAAATTTCTTAATTTAGAACTAAAAAAATAAAATCTGCAAGGAATGAATATGTTCATTCATCTCTTTATCAATTAACTTGTATATAATTTTATTTGACTCAATTCTATTCATATTCTTAAGTGAGTTTGACTTTATTTTTAATTTTAAATGAAATTTGTTAGGCTGGTTTCCCTTGTGATCTTTATGAAGATATGACTTATCTTCAATTTCTAAATCATCAATCAAATTATTTTCTAAAATTTTTTTTTTTACTAATTCACTAAGTTGATTTATATCCATAAATTAATTTAATATATAACATGAAAAATATATGTGATTGGAATAATTGTTCTGAAGAGGGTCATTACAAAGCACCTAAAGAACGTGATAACAGTAAAAATTATAGGCTTCTTTGCTTAGAACACATAAAGGAATTTAATAAAAATTGGAATTATTTTTCAGGAATGAATGACCAACAAATAATGGAATTTCTTAGATCAGATTTAACTTGGCATAAACCAACACAAAGTTTTAGCTCATCGGACAATTTTTTTAAAGTACTATGGAATAACGCTTTAAAAGATGAAATGGATAAAATGAAATTTGATAATGATTTTAACCACATGAATAAATTTAAATTCAATCACAATGATATAAAAGCTTTTGGGATTCTTGGAGTTTCGGTCGGTTTAAAGTGGGAAAAAATACAGGCAAAATTCAAAAAACTTGTCAAAAAATTTCACCCTGATATGAATGCTGGGAATAAAAAATTTGAAGATAAACTTAAAGTAATAACTTTAGCTTATACTCAATTAAAGAATACTTATAAGGATAAAAATTGACACCAAATATTGAAAAAACACCAGACATTAAGCTTTCAGTAAATCAAACTTTTGGAATTGAAAGTGACATGGAAGTTGATGCATTCTCTGAAAGAACTGAGTATGTGCCTGAAATAGATAAAACCTACAAATTTGATAAAGAAACAACATTGGCAGTATTAAGTGGTTTTGCATTTAACAAAAGAGTTTTGGTTCAAGGTTATCATGGTACTGGTAAATCTACACATATTGAGCAAATTGCAGCAAGATTAAATTGGCCATGTATTAGAATTAATTTAGATAGTCATGTAAGTAGAATCGACTTAATTGGAAAAGATTCAATTGTTATTAAAGATGGCAAGCAGGTCACTGAATTTAAAGAAGGAATCCTTCCTTGGTCAATTCAAAATCCAGTTGCATTAGTTTTTGATGAATACGATGCGGGTAGACCAGACGTTATGTTTGTTATTCAAAGAGTTCTTGAGGCAGAAGGAAACTTTACATTGCTCGATAAAAACAAAGTAATAAAACAAAATAAATTTTTTAGATTATTTGCTACTTCTAATACTGTTGGTTTAGGTGACACCACAGGTCTTTATCATGGAACGCAGCAAATAAACCAAGGACAGATGGATAGATGGAACATTGTTACAACTCTTAATTACTTAGGTTTAGATAAAGAAATGGAAATAATATTAGGAAAAAATAAAAACTTAAATAATCCAAAAGGTAAGGAAAAAGTTGCAAATATGATTAAAGTTGCGACTTTGACCCGAAAAGGATTTATGGCTGGTGACATTTCAACTGTTATGAGTCCAAGAACAGTGCTTCATTGGGCAGAAAATTCTGAAATTTTTAAAGATACAGGCTATGCCTTTAGGGTAACTTTTCTTAATAAATGTGACGAGGTCGAGAAAAATACCATAGCTGAATATTATCAAAGATGTTTTGGAGAAGATTTGCCAGAGTCAATGATAAATGTTCAAGTTTAAATGAATCAAGAAGATAATTTCAAAGAAAAGTTCAAACAAGCAATAATATCTACCGTAAAAGTAATTTCGGATGATTTTCAAATAAATTCTAAAAATAAAAATAAGATAAATGAAGAAAATCTTAATATAAAAAATATTGAAAACATAAAAGATAAAAAAGAATTTATAAAAATTAGAGCAGAAACAGACTCTGAAGCTTTAAGAAGAAAATTTTCAGATAAGACAATTTTCGAAAAAAAAATGCCAACAAATCAAACTTGTCAGTCTTTATATAAATTATCAGAAAAAATAAGATATGAGATGTTAGGTTCTAAGATGTTGAAGGGTATTTCAAGTAATTTTCAAAATAATTATTTTAATAAGTTAAAAAATATAGATGCATCAAAAATAAAACAAAAAGACGATGTTAATATTTCTGATGCATTTGAAATATATATGCTAGATAAATTTTTAGAAATTAAACTTGAGCCAGATGCTTTGAAATTATTAAGCTTTTGGGAGAAAGAATTAAAAGAGTCTTTTGATAAACACTTATCCTACTTAAACAAAAACTTGGAAAACCAAGAAAATTATAATTCTAAATTTTCTGAAATATTAGAAAATATGGAAATCTTCGATAATGAAGATAATGAGGAGAAAAAAGAAACCCAAGAAGATAATAATCAAGATAATTCAGGCCCAAATGAAGATAACCAAAATAATTCCGACAATTCTGAAGAAAAAAAAGAAGATGACTCAATCAATGAAGGAATGGATGGCCTGGATGATGTGAATGAATTTAGATTAGATGATCAAATTATTAGTGATGAAAATGAAAATCAACAGTCAGAAAGTGTGATACAGAAAAAAAATCTTGGTGTGAGTGACAAAGAGTATAAAGTATTTACAACAGAATTTGATGAAGTAGCAAAAGCAGAAACTCTAGAAAGTCCTGAAGAGATTTCTAAATTAAGAAAAAATCTAGACCAACAACTCACAAGCTTTCAAGATTTAATTACAAAGCTTGCTAACAAACTGCAACGTCAATTATTAGCAAAACAAAATAGAGCTTGGGAATTTGATTTAGAGGAAGGGCTTTTAGATAGTTCAAAACTTCCAAGAATAATTATTGATCCATATAATTCTCTTTCCTTTAAAAAAGAAAAAGATTTAGATTTTAAAGATACAGTTGTAACACTTTTAATTGATAATTCTGGCTCTATGCGTGGAAGACCAATAACAATAGCTGCTTTATGTGCAGATATATTGTCAAGAACACTAGAAAGATGTTCTGTAAAAGTTGAGATTTTAGGTTTTACAACAAAAAATTGGAAAGGTGGCCTAAGCAGAGAAGAATGGAATAAATCAGGGAAAACAAAAGATCCTGGAAGACTAAACGATCTTAGACATATCATTTATAAGTCAGCTGATACCCATTGGAGACAGTCAAAAAAAAATTTAGGTCTGATGTTAAAAGAGGGTCTTTTGAAAGAAAATATAGATGGAGAAGCTATAACATGGGCTTTCAATAGACTAAAAAAAAGAAAAGAAGAAAGAAAAATTATGATGGTAATTTCAGATGGAGCGCCAGTAGACGACTCAACGTTGTCTGTTAATTCGGGAGATTTTTTAGAAAAACACTTAAAGAAAATTGTTAAATTTATTGAAAATAAAAGTGATATTGAAATATTAGCAATTGGTATTGGTCATGACGTATCCAGATACTATCAAAAAGCAATAAAAATAACTGATGTCCAAGAATTAGGAGATGTAATGATTGGTCAACTAAGTGGATTGTTTGAAAATAAAAAAAAATTGCACTAAATATCTATTAAGTTTTTATTTTGCCACTCAATCTTAATTTCAGCGCCACCTCTTGTTTCTGAATTTCTAAATATTAGCTTAGCATTATTTTTTTCTAATAATGTTTTTCCAATAAAAATACCTAAGCCAAGACCTGACTTACTTTTGTCTTTTGTCTTTATAGATTTTAAATAAGGTTCTCCAATTTTACTAAGAACATCTTTTGGAAAACCTGGGCCATCATCCTCTATTGTTATTTCAGATGTTTCGCTATCACTTTTAAGTGATATATAGATATTGTTTTTTGCAAATTTGTTTGCATTTCCTACAAAATTTCTAATTCCATAAACTATTTCAATGGATTTTCTTATGTCGAAGGCATTTGCATCTTGTTCAATATCAATATCAAAATTCTTTGCTGAAATTTCTTTAAATGATGAAACTATCTCTTTAACATAATCAGCAAGACTTAGATCTTTATCAATAAAGTCATCTTCAATTGTTGGATTTAATGTCAATCTTCTAAGTATCTCATTACATCTTTCTACTTGGCTAACTAAAAGTTCAACATCTTTTTTTAAATCAATATCATTTTTAAACTGCTCATAAAGTTCATCTGAAATTATTTTAATTGTAGAAAGTGGTGTTCCTAATGAGTGTGCTGCAGCGGCAGCTTGACCTCCTAATGAAACTAGTTCATGCTCTTTTGAAATTACTTCTTGAATTTTATCTAAGGCTTCTTTTCTAATATTAGACTCTTTACCAAAAGATATTGCAAAATAATTTAAAAAAATTAAAGCAATAATAAGAGCTAGAGGAATTGAATAAAAGAAATAATCATTTACCTCAATCTCATTTAGAGGTGATGGCAATTCTTGAAAATAGAATGTTAAAAATAAAATAGCCAAAGCTGTAATTGAAATTAAAAATATATTTGTTTTTATTTCTAAACTTGATGAAGCAAAAACACTTGGAATGAGTAAAAAAATTGCAAAAGGATTTAAAATACCGCCAGATAAATAAAGCAGAGCTGTTAATTGAATAATATCAATAAGTAAATAATTAAAAGCAGATCTATTCGAAAGGTGGGCTTTTTTATAAATATATATTAAGAATAAATTACTTAATGCTCCAATAAAAATTATTATATTTGCAATAATATAATCAAATTCAAAACCAAAAATGAATTTAACACTATTGATTGTTATAAATTGACCAATAATACCAATCCATCTTAAATTGATATAAGTTGATTTATTTAGTGAGTATGTTTTAGAAGTTTGACCAAACTCCATTTTTTAAATATCTAGATTTGAAACATTAATTGCATTATCTACTATAAAATCTTTTCTAGAAGATACATCGCTTCCCATAAGTGTTTGGATTAAATCTTGATCTTTTTGTAAGTTTTTTGAATATTGAACCTGTAATAGATTTCTTGTTTCTGGATCCAAAGTTGTGCTCCATAATTCCTCTGGGTTCATTTCACCTAAACCCTTAAATCTTTGAATATTTAATTTTGATTTTTCTTCTTGTATTAATTTATCGTATTCTTTAGAGCCTTTTTTAATTTTTTTTAAATCTTTAGAGTTTTTAATAATGTAATTCTCTAATTCCTTCTCATCTTTAATATAAATTCCCTTCGACCCTTTATTGATTTTAAATAAAGGAGGTTGCGCCAAATAAACATGTCCTTGCTCAATTAACTTGTTAAATGGTTTATTATTAAAAAAAGTTAAAAGAAGAGCCCTAATATGTGATCCATCTACGTCAGCGTCAGTCATGATAATTATTTTTCCATATCTTAAATCTTTTAAATCAATATCCTCATTCTTCGGATCCAGTCCAAGAGCATTTATAAGAGTAACTATTTCATTAGATGACATCATTTTAGACAAAGCTTTAGTTCTTAGATCACCAGCGTGCCCATTCTTCTTGGAACCATTCATTTCTGTAAATGTATTTAGAATTTTTCCTCTCAGAGGTAAAACTGCTTGATTTTCTCTATTTCTCCCTTGTTTTGCTGATCCTCCGGCTGAATCTCCCTCTACTATAAATAATTCAGTCCCTTCTTGTTTTGAGTTTTGGCAGTCAGCTAGTTTTCCTGGTAACCCAGAAAGTTCGAGCGACCCTTTTCTCCTAACATTCTCTCTTGCCTTACGAGCTACATCTCTAGCAACAGCAGCTTGTATTATTTTTGTTAAAACTATTTTTGCAACTGATGGATTTTGATCAAACCATATTGATAATTTTTCACTTACTATTGTCTCTACAATATTTCTCACCTCAGATGAAACTAATTTATCTTTAGTTTGTGAAGAAAACTTTGGATCAGGAATTTTAACTGAAAGCACACAAGTTAATCCTTCTTTTACATCATCCCCAGATAGTGAAACTTTGTTCTTCTTTAAAAGATTTTGCTCTGTTGCATATTTATTAATGACTCTTGTTAATGCACTTCTAAAACCTAGTAGATGTGTTCCACCGTCTTTTTGATAAATATTATTAGTATAAGGATATACATCTTCATTATAGCCAGCATTCCATTTTAATGAACACTGAACATCTACTTTATTTTTTAATCCTTCTATATATATAGGTTTTTTAAATAAATCATTGTCACTTTTATTTTTTAGTTTTTCTCTTTTTTCATCTAAAAAATTAACAAATTCTAGAATTCCACCATCAAATTTGAAATCTAAACTTTTTGGCTTTTTTTGTGTCAAATCTGTTAGAGCAATTTTTATTCCTTTATTTAAAAAAGCAAGCTCTCTCATTCTTTTTTGTAAAGTAGAAAAGCTAAATTTTGTAATTGAGAAGATTTCTTTAGAAGGTAGAAAATTTATTTCTGTTCCAGTAGTTTTTGACTTGCCTATCACTTTTAAAGGTGATTTTGCATCACCATTTTTGAATTCTATAAAATGCCTTTTGCCATCTCTATCAATTGTAAGCTTCAAACTTTCAGATAATGCATTAACAACTGATACACCAACTCCATGCAAACCTCCTGAGACTTTATAAGAGTCATGATCGAATTTCCCTCCAGCATGTAATTGTGTCATAATAACTTCTGCTGCTGATTTTTTTTCACCTTTGTGCATATCAACAGGAATTCCTCTACCATCATCTCTTACTGTGACTGAACCATCATCATTTATATCAACTGAAATATTTTTGCAGTGTCCTGCCAAAGCTTCATCGATAGAATTATCAACAACTTCATAAACCATGTGATGCAAACCAGTTCCATCATCTGTATCACCGATGTACATACCTGGTCTTTTTCTTACAGCTTCAAGACCTTTTAGAACTTTGATGGAGTCTGCCTGATAGTTATTATTATTTTTTGCCATATAATTTTTTTTAGGAAAGATTTTTTATATCATTTTTAAAATTTTTAATAAAATCCAGAAAGCTGTTAGTATTAAAAAAGCATTGCTAATCAACAGTTTTTTGATGTTTTTTTGATTTTTTTTCTATATTTAAAATTAAGTCAAAAATGATCTTTTTTTG
>WTIW01000068.1 GCA_011526385.1 Pelagibacteraceae bacterium
CTTTTTAAACCAATAGGTTCTCCAGTTTCTTCACAGAAACCATAAGTTCCATCTTGTATTTTTTTAAGAGCCCCATCAATTTTTGTAATTAACTTAATTTGTCTGTTGATTGCTCTCATCTCTACATTTTTTTCTGTATAAGAGCTTGCTTGATCAACTATATCTGCTGAAGCACTGTTATCATCCATTGAAGCTTGTGCAATTGCTTCATTGTTTGATCTTTTTAAATCTTTTTTCCACTCATTTAATTTTAACTTGAAGTAAGCTAAATGCTTAGCACACATATACTTTTCAGTTTCTTTTGGTGTATAAGTTTTAGAAATCTTAACCATAGTCAAATTTTGAATTTGGTGAATATATTCATGAATATTGGGGTGTCAAGACAGCTTTAATTGTATAGATTGTAAAAAATGGCTTTAAATAAAAAGAATTTAAACAACTTATTTTATATTTTTGTTACAGCGCATCTAATTATTTGGACACTTGTACCAACTTTAACAAATAACAATCTTCCACTAGATACAATCGAACATTTAGCTTGGGGAAGTAATCTTGATTGGGGTTTTGATAAACATCCACCTATGGTTGCAGTGTTTCTTGAAATTTTTTATCAAATATTTGGATCACAAGACTGGTCTTATTATTTTTTAAGTCAGTTATTTGTAATTATTTCTTTTTACTTTGTATTTAGATTTTCTAATGAAATTTTTGCTAACAAAACTTTAAGTTTATTATCAGTATTTATTATTGAAGCTATATATTTTTACAATTTTACAACACCAGAATTTAACGTCAATGTTTGCCAATTACCTTTTTGGACCTTAACGGTTTATTACTCTTGGAAAATTTATAGTAGTAAACAAATCAATTTTATTGATTGTCTTCTTGTTGGTTTATTTGCAGGTTTTGGTTTTTTATCAAAATATCTTTTTATTTATCTTTTAGTTTCAATTGATCTTTTATTTATTTACTTAATCTTTTTTAAAAAACAAAAGAAATTTGATTTTAAATATTTAATTACTTTAGAAGTATTTATTATTATTTTAATTCCACACTTAGTTTGGTTATTTAATAATGATTTTATAACAATAAAGTATGGTTTAGCTAGAACTGGAGTTGAACAATGGAATATTTTAGATCATGTCAAATATCCAATAATTTTTGTCCTAAAACAAATCGGTATTTTAATTCCATTTTTTGTATTAGTCTTTTTGTTAGTTAAAAAAATTAAGTTTAAATATTCTTTTAAAGACAAAAAATTTAATTTCTTATTTGCTGTAAATATTATTCCATTAATTTTAATGGTTATTACCTCAATTCTTTTTGGTTCAAAAATTAGAACAATGTGGATGACACCTTTTTATTTATTTTTTGGGACATTTTTTATTTATATTTTTCAAACCCAAATTAATTTAAAAAAAATAAATTCCTTCTTAATTGGTTTTATAATTTTATTTTTACTGTCTCCGTCAATTTATGGTTATGTTTCATTATCAAAAGATAACAAAAGAACAGATTATCCTGGAAAAGAAATCGCAGAATTAGTTGAGAGAAGATGGTCTAAGAATTTTATGAATGAAATTAAATATGTGGTTGGTGATGAGTGGTATGCAGGAAATTTATCATATCATATATCAACAAGACCTACTTGGTTTGAAACGATTAAAGGAAGAACAAAGGAATTAGATCCTGATGGAGGCATTATTTACACGGGAAATGCTGATGTTTTAAAAGAAATATGCCCAGGTGACTTTGGTAAAATTAATAAACAAGGATTTTGCATGATTGGGGTAAGAAATAGGTGAAAAAGATAATTATTTTAATACCTGTTTATAATGACTGGCAATCAACCTCTAAACTTTTAGAAGATATAAATTTAAATGTAAAAGGTCTTAACCAAGAGTTCTCAGTAATAATCGTTAATGATGCTTCAACAGATGAACAATCAATAAATTCTACAAATTTAGAAAATTTAAGCTCAATAAAGATAATAAATATGAAAGAAAATAGAGGTCATGCAAGATGTATTGCATCTGGCCTTAAACACATACATGAAAAAGAACAGTATGATTATATAATTCCAATGGATGGAGACGGCGAAGATAGACCAGAGGAAATTAAAAACTTTGTAGAAAATATTAATTTTAGTCCAGATAAAGCAATTGTTGGAGAAAGAGTAAAGCGAACAGAAAAATTAATTTTTAAAATATGTTATAAAATTCACAAAGCACTTACCTATCTTTCAACAGGTCAATCTATTAAATTTGGAAATTACACTTGTTTACCTAAATCAACAGTTGAAAAAATGATTAATGAAAAAGCTACTTGGAGTAGTTTTTCTGGCGCATTACAAAAAGTTGAAAAAGATAAAGTTGAGGTTCCATCTGAAAGAGGAGTTAGATATTTTGGTCCTTCTAAAATGAGCTTTTTAAATTTAATTAAACACTCACTTTCAATAATAAGTGTATTTAAGTTTAATGTTTTAATTAGATCAGTTTTATTTTTAGTTGTTTATTTATTTTTAATTTCAGAAAATATTTCAAATGTAACTTTAATACCTTTTTATCTAGTTATTTTACTAAATATACTAACCTTCTATTTTTCTAATAGAGAAAGTATCGAAGGTTTAAATGACTCTTTAGATAATATCAGTACAGTTGATCAGATAAACTAACTTTGATAAATTTAACTATGAAAAAATATATAATAATATTTCTAAGTTTATTTATTATTTATCCAAATTTATCGTCAAAAGTAATTGCAAGAGAAATTACAAATATAGTGTGGAATAAAAGTGTAGCAAAAGGCAAGAAGCTTTCTAAATTTAGAGAGACAGTTACTTCTCCAGCTTTAGGTACTAAGGCTTGGAAAATTACATTACTCCCCAAGGATTGTGGAAGAGACAATGAAGGAAATTACTCTGATTGTAAAAATAATGGTAAAGATGCTGTTGTTGGACATGGTGGAGGTGATCGAGCAAGAAGTGAATACTCTTCAAAAAAAAGATATAGAGGAGAAAAATGGATTTCTGTGAGCATTTTTTTACCAAATGATTTTAAATCTGTTGAACCTGTTAGCACTTCTCTTTTTCAGATCTATGAGTGGGGAACAACAAATAAACAAAGACATCCAAGAATGATGTTACGTGTAAAAAATGGTAAGTTAGAGCCAAGATATTATCCAGTTAATGGGCGCGATGTTCCTGGAAAAATAAACAAACATCTTTTTATTGATGATATGAAGAATAAGTGGACAACAATCATATTTCATAAAAAAATGGGTAAAGAAGCTGGAAAAGGATTTGTAAAAATGTACGTGAACGATACTCTTTACAATGAATATAACGGTAGAACCGGTTATGGAGGAGAATTTTTCAATAAATTTGGAATTTACCACAGCTGGATTTCTAGGTGGAACGAGGATATTCATGGTGAATACCCAACACAAGTTGTTTATTATGACAATTTATTTAGAGCTAGCAGCAAAAAGAAACTTTTTAAACTTTTAAAAAAATAGCTATTTAAGCTCTAATCGTTGGTAAACAATAAAAATCAGCGGTATCGATTTTAGAAGAATATTCACGTCTCATATTCCATTTCTTGTGAACCCCAGCACTTG
>WTIW01000008.1 GCA_011526385.1 Pelagibacteraceae bacterium
ATTTTTAAGAAATATTTTATTTTCTTTTTCATTGTAGTTAAATTCATTTAAAGCAAAATCTTCTTCGAGTGAGACGGTAAAATTTATATTTGATTTTTTATTTTTTTCTTTTTTATAATTAATTTCATCAAAATTTATTATTGTATTATTTAAATCGATTTGACCTTTAATTTTTTTAATATTATTACTTATGTTCAATGAATATTTATCAAATAGATCTTGATCAAAAGAATATAGGCCTGATATTCTAAATTTATTTAGTTTTCTATTAAAATTTAAATCAATAAAAGAGTCTTTTAAAAATATTTTATTTTTATATTCAGGTAAGATTTTTTTAATTCTTAGATCTTTGAAAAGAATTTCAAGATTATTGATCTTTAAATTTGAGTTAATATTTAAATTTTCAATTTTATTATTTTTTTGAATTTCAAAAGATATTTGATTTTTTGAGTCAAATGTTACATCTTGATCTGAAATAAAGTTATTACTATATCCATATAATTTATTAATTTCTTTTGAGTTAATTGTATTTTGCTCACCTATAATATTTGCACTTACCTTTAAAATATTTGAATTTCTGTTCTTGGAAATTGAAATTTTTGATGTGCCTGGCTTTGCATTTTTATTTTTTTCATTAATTAAATAGTGATTTGCATCAATATCGATTTTTAAATTTTCATTCGTATATAAAATTCCCATTTTCCCTTTTTTAAAATAAAAAGGTAGCTTAAGATCATTTTTTAATTTTAATTCATCAAATTCTAAATTGGATTTTAAATTTAGACTGTCTATTTTATTTTCATTATTTATTTTAAAATCAAAAGTATTTTTAGATAGTAAATTTACTTTATCTCCATTAATTATATCTAAATTTAAATTAAAGATTTTATTTAAATTTTGTAAATCAATTTCTTGTTTATCGCTTGAAATATCTCCGCTTACTTCGTATCTATTTTTTAATTTCTTTACATTTATATTTTTTGAATAAAAATCAATTTTATTTAAATCAAATTTTAAATCATTAAAATTAAACTTATTTTCATTTACTTCGAAATTAAAAAAAATTTCATCTAAGAAATATTTATTGAAAAAATCTATTTTTCCATCTTTTACTATACCTTTAATACTATACGAAAACTTATTTGAACCATTTAAAAATATTAAATTTAAATCAGCTTGTACCGTTCCTTTTTTAATTTGATTTAGAATTATTTGCCTTGCTAAATTAAAATCATAAATTGCAATAAAATTTACTAGATCCTCTATTTTATTTTCTTCTGTTGAAATTGAAATATTTTCAATTGAATTTTTATTTTGAAATAAATCAGGTATTTTAATTTTTGATGTTATTTTTTTAATTAATAATTTTTCTTCAATAATTCTTAATGTTGGGTTTAAAGTTTCTATATTTACTGTTTGTTCTGCTATATTTAATTTGATGAAAACCTGATCTAGATTGATTTTTAACTTTGGATTTAATTCTTCTAGCTTTGAATAAATTAAATCATTAAATTTGTTTGTTTTTAAACCATAATTACTCATATAAAAAACTGTAAAACCAATGATTAGTACAAATATTACAGGTGCAATTAATAAGTATTTACGCATTTATTTTATATAGTGAGCTTTCTAAAAAATCGTCTATCTCTCCATCAAGTATCTTTTCAGGGTTTGTGCTCTCAAAATTTGTTCTATTATCTTTTACCATCCTGTATGGATGGAGAACATAAGATCTAATTTGATGTCCCCATCCTATATCAGATTTAGAGCTTTCAATATTTTCATTTTGTTTTTCTCTTTTTTGTAATTCATGTTCATAAAGTCTTGCTTTTAACATATTCATACACGTTTCTTTATTTTTATGTTGTGATCTTTCGTTTTGACATTGAACTACTATTTTTGTTGGAAGGTGTGTTACTCTTACAGCACTATCAGTTGTATTTACATGTTGTCCACCTGCGCCACTAGATCTATAGGTGTCAATTCTCAAATCTTTTTCTAAAATTTCTATATCTATTTTATCATCTACTACTGGGTATATCCAAACGCTAGCAAAACTTGTATGTCTTCTTGCGCCTGAGTCGAATGGAGAGATTCTTACTAACCTATGGATGCCTGATTCTGATTTTAGATATCCATATACATAATCTCCCGATATTTTAATTGTTGAAGATTTTATTCCAGCCTCATCTCCTTTGTGCTCACTAATTAACTCAACTGAAAATTCTTTATTGGATGCCCACTTCATATACATTCTTCTGAGCATTTCTGCCCAGTCCTGACTTTCAGTTCCTCCTGCCCCAGCGTGGAATTCTAAGTAACTATCAAGAGTATCACTTTCATTTGATAAAAAACATTTTACCTCAAGTTTTTTTACATCTGATTTTAATTTTTTGAGCTTGCTATAACTTTCATCAATCAATGATTTGTCGTTTTCTGATAATGAAAGATCTAAAATATCAATTAAATCTTTTTCTTCAGTTGTAAATTCACTAAATGAATTAATTAAACTTTCTAAATTTTTTTTTTCTTTTAAAGTTTTTTCGGCTAATTTACGGTCTTGCCAAAAGTTTTCTTCTTCAATTCTTTTGTTTAAAGCAACTAGTTTTGAGTTAAGATTATTTTTTTCAAAGAAACTCCTTTATTCTTTGATTTGCTTTACTTATTTCAGTTTTTAAATTGTTTATCTCTTGTTCCATTTAATAAAACTTTAAAATGTTATTTTTTGATATATTTTGTTTGTTATCATTACCAAGTTTAAAATTATTTGCAATTTTTTCCTCTTTAAAAGCCTCAATAATTGTATCTTTTGAATTTGAATCTGCTTTCTTGCCATTAGAGGCATCCACAACCATCATTTTTATACCTTTTGCAACTTTGAATGGTCTTGCTTCATATTTATTAACTGCTTTTTTTACAAACTCTTTAAATATAGGAAGCGCTGTTTTTGAACCTGTTTCAAACTTTCCTAGTGTTCTTGGGTTATCATATCCTACATAAACTCCAATAACTAAGTTTGAAGTGAATCCTACAAACCATGCATCTGTATTTTTATTGGTGGTACCAGTTTTTCCAGCTAATTGTAAATTTAGATCTCTTAATTTTTTTCCAGTTCCTCTCTCTACTACGCCTTCTAAAATGGAAGTGATTTGATAAGCTGTTTGGGGAGAAAATATTTGCTGATAATTATTTTTAATTAATGGAATATTCTCACCTGTATAAGAAATTAAATCACAATTATCACAAAAGCGTAATTTATTTTTAAAAATTGTTTTTCCCTCACTATCTTGAATTCTATCAATTAAAATTGGCTCAACTAATTTACCCCCATTTACAAATGATGAATATGCACTTGTTATTTTCAACAAAGTGGTTTCGGCAGATCCTAATGAAATTGACATTAATTCATCAGGTTTTTCATATATTTTTAATTTCTCCGAAAAATTAATAATTTTATCTAAACCAATTTCCTGTGCAATTCTTACTGTCATCAAATTTCTCGATTTTTCAACACCTGTTCTCAAAGTTGAGGCACCATAAAATTTTTTTCCATAATTTTCAGGTTTCCACATCTTAAGATCGCTTCCTTGCTCAAGCACTATAGGAGCATCAAGTACTAAAGTTGAAGGTGTAAAATTATTTTCTAAAGCTAATGCATATATAAATGGTTTAAATGCAGATCCAGGTTGTCTCTTAGCTTGTGTAGCTCTGTTGTACTCACTTTTTTTAAAACTAAACCCTCCAGACATTGAAAGAACTCTCCCTGTGTAAGGATCCATCACTACAATTGCCCCATTTGCTTGTGGTAATTGCTTTAATTCAAATGAATTTCCTTTAATTTTTTTAACGTAGACTAAATCTCCAGGTTTAAATAATTCATCAAGATTTTTTCTTGTCCAATTTAAAGTTTCAAATTTGATGGTACCTTTTTCTTTTTTGGAAGTTTCTATATTAACTTCAAATTTATTGATTTTTTTTACAATTGCTATATCCCATCCTATTGAATTTTCTAATTTATATTTATCTAAATTTTCATTCCAATTAGAATTAATTTTTTTATTTTCTAATGCGCCTCTCCATCCTCTTCTTCTATCATATTCTTCTAAACCTTTTCTTAAAGATTGTGTTGCAAGTGTTTGAAGTTCTAGATCAAGAGGTGTTTTAATATTAAATCCTTGTTTATAAACTTTATCAAAACCATAAGTTTCAATTACATTTTTTCTAACATCTTCAACAAAATATCTTGAATCTTCTAAATAAATTCTTTTTCTTTTTTTTAATTCTAATTCTGATTTAGATAATTTATCAAATGTTTCTTCATTGATATAGTTGTTCTCAAATAAGTTTTTTAAAACAAGGTTTCTCCTATATGTAGCTAATTCTAAGTTTTTATATGGATTGTATCTGCTTGGTGCCTTCGGTAAAGCTGCAAGCATTGCAGCCTCTGAGTAATTCAATTCATTTATTGACTTGTTAAAATATCTAAGGCTTGCAGATGCTATTCCGTAGCTGCCCTCACCTAAATAAATTTGATTTAAATAAAGTTCTAAAATTCTTTCCTTACTTAATGCTCTTTCGATTCTAAAGGCTAAAATTGCTTCTTTGATCTTTCGATCAAAACTAACTTCATTTGTTAACAAAAAATTTTTTGCTACCTGTTGTGTAATAGTGGAGGCTCCTTCTAATCTTTTTGAATTTATAAGATTATAAATGTTGTTTTTAACAGCTCTTACAATACCTTTTGCATCAACACCTGGATGATTAAAAAAATTTTTGTCTTCAGCTGACAAAAAGGAATTGATTATTGTATTTGGTATAGCTTCATAGGGTACAAATATTCTTTTTTCAGATGAAAAATCACTTACAAGAATGCCGTTACCTGAGTAAAGTTTGCTAGATACTGGCGGTTTATAATTTTTTAAAAATTTGTAGTCAGGTAGTTTGTTTGAATAAACCCATAAAATCGAAATTATTGTGAAAAAAGTTAATATTAATATTGTAAAAGATATAACTAATAAATTTTTTAATGCCTTGTTCATTTTAGTTTAATTTATTCTCTGAATTTGTTATTGTTGTGGCACCGAATTTATAAACAAACCTATGAAAAAAAATCAAAATTTATGTCAAAAAATTTATATATCGATGCATCGCATCCAAACGAAACTAGAGTTGTTCTTAAAAACGAAAGTCATATTGAAGACTATGAATATGAGAGCATTAATAACACTTTAATTAAGAACAATATTTACCTTGGAAAAGTCAGTAGAATAGAACCATCTCTTCAAGCAGCATTTGTTGATTTTGGTAGAGAAAGACATGGTTTTCTCTCTTTTAATGATATTCAGTCAGACTATTATCAATTACCTCAGAGTGATTTAGAAAAAATTAAAGAAGAAGAACAAAAAGTTAGAGAGGAACTTTCTAAAGAAAGTGAAAACATTGAAAATAAAATCTTAGATGGAGAGGAAGAAATAAAAATTGATGATCCTGTTGAAAAAAAAGATGAAGAAATAGAGGAAAAAAAAGAAGAAAAAAATCAAAAAAGATTTCCCTCAAAAAGATATAAAATTCAAGAAGTAATAAAACCCAATCAAGTAATTTTAGTTCAAGTTTTGAAAGATGAGCGCGGATTAAAAGGAGCTGCTCTTAGTACATTTATTTCTATAGCAGGAAAATATATTGTCTTAATGCCTAACACTGCAAAAGGGGGTGGAATTTCAAGAAAAATATTTAACCCTGGTGAAAGAAAAAAAATAAGAAATATTTTAAATGAAATCGAGATTCCAAAGGAGATGGGTATAATTGTCAGAACTGCAGGATCAAATAAAACTAAAAATGAAATTGACAATGATTTAAAAAATTTAATTACAGTTTGGAATTCGATAAAAGAAAATGCAATGAACTCAATTGCTCCATCTTTAATTCATCAAGAAAGCGATATTATTAAAAGAAGCATAAGAGATATGTATGATGATGATACGCAGAGTATAGTTGTTGAAGGTAACGAAGGTTATCAAAAAGCTAAAAACTATATGAAATTAATGATGCCAAAACAGCTTAAAAAAGTAAAAAAGTATAGAGATAAAGTTCCTCTTTTTTTTAAAGAAAATATTGAAAAAAAACTTTTTGAAATTTTTAAATCTGAAGTCAAACTAAACTCAGGGGGTTACTTAGTCATCAACCCTACTGAAGCATTGGTATCTATTGATGTAAACTCAGGAAAATCTATCAAACAAAAAAATGTTGAAAGCACTGCTTTAGATACAAACCTTGAGGCAGCAGAAGAAATAGCAAGGCAGATAAAAATAAGGGATTTATCTGGTTTAATTATTATCGACTTCATTGATATGTTGAATTTTGGTAATAGAAAACAAGTTGAAAGAAGACTTAAAGAAAAGTGTAGAAATGACAGGGCTAGAATACAAATAGGCAGAATTAGTAATTTTGGTCTACTGGAAATGTCGCGTCAAAGATTAAGAGAAAGTAATATAAAATGGTCTATTAAATTAACAAACGAGTCTTTTGCACAAAAAATTCTTAAATTAATAGAGATAAAATCGATTGAAAATAATGCAAAAATTGTAGATTTAAAAATAAATAATAAGGTTTCGGAATTTATAGAAAAACATTTCATCGAAGATTTAAAATATTTTGAGAAAAAAAATAAAATAAAAATAAATATAAATACTGTTAATGAATTAAATGTCTCGGAGTACTCAATTGAGCTAAAATCAAAATCAGAAAAAGTTCTTGATAAAATTGAAAAAATTGAAAGCTTTCAAAAAATTATAATTGAAAAAAATGAGACTAAATCAAACGAAAATAAACCTTTTAAAAAGGATTTTAAAAAAAGGAAGTTTAAAAAGAGAAAATTTTTTAAGAAAAAAACTAAATAATACCCTTGTTGGTTGTTGAGGCAGAACCAAATAAATTAGGTTCTATTCTTCCTGATAAAAAAGATTTTCTTCCAGATATAACAGCAAATTTCATTGCCTCTGCCATATGAAAAGGATTTTTTGCTTTAGCAATCGCCGTATTAACCAAAACTCCGTCACAACCTAGCTCCATAGCTTGTGTTGCATCAGATGCCTGGCCAATTCCAGCATCAACTATGACTGGTAGTTTTGTTTGATTTCTAATTATTTTCAAATTAATCTTATTTTGAATACCAAGTCCTGAGCCTATAGGTGCAGCTAAAGGCATTATCGCGCATGCACCTGCATTTTCAAGTCTCTTTGCCATTAATGGATCATCGTTACAATAAACCATTACTTTAAAACCCTCTTTAGTTAAAACTTCAGTTGATTTTAGGGTTTCAATAGCATCAGGAAACAATGTTTTTTTATCACCTAAAACTTCTAATTTTACTAGTTTCCATCCTCCTATTTCTCTTGCTAACCTCAATGTCCTTAAGGCCTCTTCAGAAGTAAAACAACCTGCTGTATTTGGAAGATAAGTTATTTTTTTTGGATTTATATAATCCATAAGCAAAGGTTTGCTTTTATCAGAAATATTTACTCTTCTAACAGCAACAGTAACAATGTCAGCACCAGAAATTTTTATCGCTTTTGCACACTCTGACATTGATTTGTATTTACCTGTACCAACAATTAATCTTGAAGAATATTTTTTATTCGAAATTATAAAGCTATCTTTTTTTGCCACTAACCTCCTCCAATAAAATGAACTATTTCAACCTTATCATTATTTGAAAGATTAATTTTATTCAATTTTTTTTTATCAATGATTTCTTTGTTATGTTCTATTGCTATTTTATTTAATGGAATTTTTAACTTATCAACAAGATTTTTAAGTGAATATTTTGAATTTACTGTTATTTGCCTACCATTAACTATGATTTTTATTTTATTTTTTTTTTTCATATAATATAAGCTTTTTGTGAGTAAAATAATTATTATTAACGGCCCTAATCTTAATCTATTAGGTCAAAGAGAACAATCTCAATATGGAAGTAAAGATTATAATTATCTATTAGAAATCTGCAAGAAGAGAGCTGAAGAACTTGGTCTAAAAATAGAAATTAAACAGTCTAATGTTGAGGGTGAGATTGTTAATATCATACAGCAAAGCAAAGAAGAATTTGATGGTATAATAATAAATGCTGGAGGTTATAGCCATACATCAGTAGCAATTAGAGATGCGTTAGATATATTTAAAAAACCTATAATTGAATTACATATTTCAAATATTTATAAAAGAGAGGAATTCAGACATAAATCAATTATAAGCGGTGTTGTAACAGGAATTATTTGTGGATTAGGCATAAATGGCTACATTTTGGCCATAAATTCAATGCATGAGATGTTAAAAAATGAAAATAGATAAAAATATCATAAAAGAGTTAAGTGACTATCTTGAAGAATTCAACCTTACAGAAATAGAATACACAGAAAAAGATATTAAAGTTAAAGTTTCAAAATCTAAAGGAGTAAGTTCAGCTCCTGTAATATCAAATGTTACAAAAGAAAATAATACAAAAATTGAAAATACTTCATCTGAAACAAGTGGAACCAAAGTATCTTCACCAATAATTGGAACTGCTTACTTGGCTCCTGAACCAGGTGGGAAAAAATTTGCAGAAATAGGAAGAAAAATAAAAAAAGGTGACACAATAATGATTGTTGAAGCTATGAAAACAATGAATCACGTTCCGTGCCCAGTTGATGGTGTAATAAAAGAAATTTGTGTTGAAGATGGTCAACCAGTAGAGTTTGGTCAAACAATTGCAATCTTAGATTAGTAATGTTTAAAAAGATTCTGATTGCAAATCGAGGAGAAATTGCAGTCAGGGTAATTAGAGCATGCAAAGAATGGGGCATCTCGACTGTTGCAATTCATTCGGATGTAGATCGAGATAGCATGCATGTAAGATTGGCTGATGAAAGTATTTGTGTGGGTTCACATCAACCTTCTAACAGTTATTTAAATATACCTGCAATAATGTCAGCGATTGAACTAACTAATTCAGAAGCTGTTCATCCTGGATATGGGTTTTTATCTGAAAATGCTGAATTTGCGAAAATCTTAGAAGAAAATAATATTAAATTTATTGGTCCATCATCAGATTTGATAAGTAAAATGGGAGATAAAATTCAAGCAAAAAAAATTGCTAAACAATATGGTTTGCCAGTAATTGAAGGTTCAGAGGGTGGAGTTTCAGATATAGAAGAAGCAAAAAAATTATGTCAATCAATTGGTTTTCCAGTTCTTATTAAAGCTGCAGGAGGCGGAGGTGGAAAGGGAATGAAAATTGTTCATAAACAGGAAGAATTTGAAAATTTATTTTTGACTGCAAAATTAGAAGCAAAAAAATTCTTTGGAAATGATGAAGTTTATATTGAAAAATTTTTTCAAAACCCAAGACATATAGAGGTTCAAGTTTTATCAGGCAAAAATAGAACTGTTCATCTTCATGAAAGAGATTGTTCTGTTCAAAGAAGACATCAAAAATTAATAGAAGAAACACCAAGTCCAATTTTAACACCTGAAATAAGAAAGGATTTATTTGATAGAACTGTAAAAATGGTTAGCCAAATTGGATATGAAGGAGCTGGTACAGTTGAATTTATTTATGAAGATGGAAAATTTTACTTTTTAGAAATGAATACAAGAGTACAGGTAGAACATCCAGTCACTGAAGTAGTTACTGGGATAGATATTATTAAGGAGCAAATTTATATAGCATTTCATGGTGATACTACACTGAAGCAAGAAGATATTAATCCAAGAGGTCATGCAATTGAATGTAGAATTAATGCTGAGGATGCTAGTAAAAATTTTCAACCTTCTCCAGGAAAAATAACAATGTGTCATCAACCTTCTGGGTTTAGAACTAGAGTAGATGGAGCAATCTATCAAGGATATAAGGTTACACCTTTTTATGACAGTATGATTTGTAAGTTAATATGCCATGGAAGAAATAGAGATGAGGCAATTCAAAGAATGAAGAGATCTCTTGATGAATTTGTTATAGATGGCATTAAAACAACAATTGATCTTCATCAAAAACTTTTAAATCATAAAAAATTTATTGAGTCTGACTTTAATGTTAGCTGGTTAGACAATGATAAAATTATCTAAGAAAAACATCTTTTTAACCATATATCATAAACTGGATGATCAAATGGTCTAATGGATGGACTTGAAGCAAAAGTCCAATCATTAAAAACAAATACTTTATCTTTGTCTTTATTTTTTAAGTCTATTACTTGCATATAAGCTGTAACTTCTGGGTCATCATCAAATCTTGAATTTTGACATTTTAAAATATTAATATTTAAATTTTGAAATATTAATTCTTCTCCAATGCTTAATTTAAGTTTTGTAGATTTTGAACTTACTTTGTCTAAAACTAAAATTTCAGCGAACTTTTCAGTATTTTCAGATATTTCAGAAAATACATTAATATTTAAAAATTGAAAAAATACAACAATAACAAAAACAAACTTAATCCTGCCAAGATTTATATTTTTTTTCAGTTGCATTTTTATTGTTTTTTGGATGGTAAGAATTTTTAGTACCAGTCTGATTAGGTAAGTGATCTTTTTGCCATTTATATTTTTTTAATTCATGCACATTTTCAATTTTATTATTTGTGTAATGCATCCACGAATACCATTCATTAGGTATTTTTGATGCTTCCACTTCTCCATTGTAAATAACCCAACGTTTGCCATCTTTATTTTGATAGTATTTATTACCTGAACTATCTTTGCCAACTAATTTTCCAAAAAAAATAGTTTGCAACCTTGTTCCGAAAGTTTGATGATTCCACCAAGTGAAAATTTCTTTAAAAACTGTCAACATAAAAAATTTTATTTATTTCAATTTTAAATTGTAAAAATTAAATTAGACTAAAAATTTAATTTGTATATACATAATTTATAAAGATTCAATTTTTACACAAGGAAAATAATGGCAAAATATTTAGTTGAAACATACTACACCTGCAGTTTTAAAGTTAGTCATTACTTAGATGACGTTAATGAACAAAATCTTCAAAGTTTAGAAAAAAGAGAAGATGGTAAATTTGAAATTTTAGATGTTAAGCTTGATAACAGAAAGACAAAAAATCTTGAAAAAATTGATAATAAGAATTCTAATAAAATAGATAGTACTGTTATAACTCCAGTATTAGATAGTAATCCTAAACAAACATCTAAAATTAATGATGGTTTTAAAAATAATTTAAACGATAAACTTAGCAAAAGATTTAGTATGCCAGATAGAAGAAAAGGCTACATTCAAAAGGCAACTATTGGAGATCATAAAGTATATCTTCATACTGGAGAGTATGAAGATGGTAAAATTGGAGAAATTTTTATTGATACAAGTAAAGAAGGTGAATTAGTAAAAGCATTGATGAATAACTTTGCTATAGCTATATCATTAGGCTTACAGTATGGGGTGCCATTAGATGAATTCGTAAATGCTTATGTTGGCACAAAATTTGAGCCTTCAGGAAAAGTTCATGGAAATGATAGAATATTAAGCGCAAGTTCAATTTTAGATTATATTTTTAGAGAGCTTGCAATATCTTACTTGAATAGAGAGGACTTGGCTCATACCCCGTCTATTGGTGGATCTGAAAAAATAGACGAAACAGGAGATGAAAATTCTGATGATCAAAATCAGTTTTTAAAACTTGTAAAAGATATAACAAGTAAAGGTTTTGTAAGAAGCGATTATAAAAGGAAACTTGTGGACTTGTCTGATATTAGAATTAATTTAAAGGGTAAAAAATAACTAAATTTTCTTCTTTATTGAAAGACTTAGCTCCTTTAGTTGATCTTCACTTACACTTGATGGAGCATTCATCATTAAATCTTGAGCATTTTGGTTCATTGGAAACATTGTAACTTCCCGTATATTTTTTTCTTCTGCCAATAACATAACTATTCTATCTATACCTGGTGCTATACCTCCATGAGGTGGTGCGCCATAGCTCAATGCATTTATCATGCCACTAAATTTTTCATCAACATCTTGTTTTGAATAACCCGCTATATCAAAAAGTTTATACATCAATTCAGGTATGTGGTTTCTAATTGCTCCAGATGAAAGTTCAATTCCATTACAGACAATATCATACTGATATGCTTTTAAGGAAAGAGGATCAGATAAATCTAAGTTTTTTACATCCCCTTGAGGCATCGAGAATGGGTTGTGGCTGAAACTAATTTTTTTAGTTTGCTCGTCTATTTCAAACATTGGGTAATCTACTATCCAACAAAATGCAAAACAGTCTTCCTTAATAATATTAAGTTCTTCTGCTATTCTAGTTCGAGCAAGGGATAGTATTTTTTCAACTTCATTTTGTTGTCCACAAGAAAGAAAAACAGTATCTCCTATTTCACTATTTGTGATTTTCATCAATTCTATTAGCGACTCCTCTGAAAAAAATTTACCAACTGGTCCTTTGCCTGTTATTTTATCATTTTTTTCCAAAGTAAAATAAGCTAGACCAGATGAACCTTGTTCCTTTGCCCATTTATCTATTCCATCAAAAAAACTTCTAGGTTTATCTTTTGTATTTTTTGTAACAATAGATCTTACAATTGAACCTTTTTTAACTAACTTTTTAAAAATTTCAAAAGTGATATCATCTCTTTCAAATAATTTTGTAATATCAGAAATTATAAGTGGATTTCTTAAATCTGGTTTATCAGATCCATATTTTAACATTGCATCGGAGTAGGAAATTTTTGGAAATGTTTCAAAAAGTAATTTTTTATCTGAAAAGTTTTGAAAGACTTTAACCATTAATTTTTCTACCACATCAAAGACATCTTTTTGTTCAACAAATGACATTTCTAGATCTAGTTGATAGAATTCACCAGGACTTCTATCGGCTCTTGCATCTTCATCTCTAAAGCATGGTGCTATTTGAAAATATTTATCAAAGCCTGAAACCATTATTAATTGTTTGAACTGTTGGGGTGCTTGAGGCAGTGCATAAAATTTTCCTGGATTTAATCTGCTAGGAACTAAAAAATCTCTAGCACCTTCTGGGCTAGAAGATGTTAATATTGGCGTTTGAAATTCCAAGAAACCTAATTTATTCATTTCTGATCGAATAAAAGAAATTACTTTTGATCTTAGAATAATATTTTGATGAATTTTTTTTCTTCTCAAATCTAAAAATCTATATTTTAGTCTAATCTCCTCTGAATATTCTTGATCTGAAAAAACTGGCATAGGAAGTTCTTTTGTTCGCCCAAGAACTTCAAAATCATTAATTGAAATTTCTATTTCACCAGTTAATAAATTTTTATTAACCGTATCTTTGTCTCTTTCAATCACTTCTCCCGTAATTTTTAATACAGTTTCTAGTGGAAGATTTTCTATTTCTTTAAATACTTTATTTTCATTGTCTACAACGCACTGGGTTAGACCATAATTATCTCTTAGATCAATAAATAATAGGTTTCCATGATCTCTCTTCTTGTTAATCCATCCAGATAAAATAATTTTTTGACCTTTATGAGAGATATTCAGCTCTCCACATGTATGTGTTCTATATATATTCAATTTACAGTATTTCTTTAATTGTTTTTAAATTAACAGGTTTCTTTTTTTTTAAACTTAACTCGTCAACCTTATATATAAATTCATAAATTTTACCATAGGATCTCTCTATCCTTTTTATTATATATTCTAAGAATTTTTTTTCTAATTTAATTTGTCTATCTGAAAAACTTTTTACAATTATTGCAAAAATTAAATCATCATCAGGATTTTCAATTTGAGCAAATATACAATTTTTTGCCCTAGAATTTAGATCATCAAGACTATAATTAATATCACTTATTGCTCTGTTAGATAAAATTAATAAATACTTATTATCTTGGTAAATCAAATTGAATAAAGAATATAATAAATTTTCATTTTTAATTTTTTCAAAATCATCAATAACAATACACTCACTTAATTTGATTTTTTTAAATATTTCCTCATTAACATCGTTGTTAGTTAAATACAGAGCTTTGCTTTTATTTTGAAAAATTTTAGCTAGGTGTGTTTTACCTGAAAAAGTATCTCCATAAATATTAAGTATTTTTTTTTCCCATTTTGTCCAATTTTGAATTAAATTGAAGGCAAAATAATTACTTTTTGATACATAATAATCATGCTCGTTGAATTCTATTTTATGATCAAAATCAAGTAACAATTGGTTTAGTTCACTCATTGCAATTTCCAAATATCTTTAGAAGTATCAATTTTAAATTTTGCACTTTCCATGATTTTTAAAAACTTATCTGGAGTGCTATTGAATATAATTTTATATATAATTTGCTTACTATTAAAATTTTCTATTTTATAATTTGAAATTAAATCTACTTCATTTAAATAATTTTCTAAATTATTTGATAGAGTAAAATTATTTGAATCTATAGATAACCTAATAGGAAGAATTATAGATGTATTAATTTTGTTTAAAGATTTCCATTTATTTTCATAATCATCCTTCAAATCCAAAATTGCTTTATTGATCTGATCTAAATCTTTAAAATTCAAATTTTTTAATTCTTTATTTATATACATCTCACTATTTTCTAAGTTTAGTTTTGAAAATACTTTAATTAGGTTATCCTGTTTTAATAAAACTAGTAAAATTCTATTTTTAACATTATATTTAT
>WTIW01000128.1 GCA_011526385.1 Pelagibacteraceae bacterium
CAATTTTTAAAAGCAATGATGATGGTTGTTTTAGGATTAATGTTAGCAACAGTTGGTCAAGATTCTTTATCAGATATTACAAGATTTACATTTAACAATATGAACTTAACCGATGGAATAAGTTTCGTTCTAATTGTCATGGCAACTTTTGCTATGAGTGAAGCTTTGACAATTATTTTTAGAGGAAAAGATCCAAATAGGGCAGCAAAACAAATTTCTTTAACTGAACTTGGATCAATAAAAGTAAATAAAGAAGAAACAATAAAAATGGCAAAAACTATTCCAAGATCATCCATATTAGGATTTATAATTGGAGTTTTACCTGGAGCAGGAGCAACCATTGCCTCCTTTTTAGCATATGGAATGGAAAGAAATTATGTAAGTGAAAAAGAAAAACAGCAATTTGGAAAAGGAAGTGTCCATGGTCTTTCAGCTCCAGAGACTGCAAACAATGCTGCTTGTTCTGGTTCTTTTGTACCATTATTAACTCTAGGTATCCCTGGAAGTGGTACAACAGCTGTAATGTTAGGTGCTTTATTAGGTTTTGGAATTCAACCAGGTCCAAGACTTTATCAAACTAACCCTGAAATATTTTGGTCTGTAATAATGTCTATGTATATTGGAATGGTTGTTTTATTAATTCTTAACTTACCTTTAATTCCATATATTGCTAGAATTCTAGCTGTACCTAGAAATTTTTTAATACCTTTAATTTTGTTTTTCTCAATTACTGGTATTTATTTAATGTCATTTAATAACTTTGATATTTTCTTAATGATTGGAATTGCGGTCGTTGCAACTTTCTTGCGGCTTTATGATTTTCCTATGCCACCACTGATACTCGCCTTTGTTCTTGGTGGATTAATGGAAGAAACTCTAAGAAGATCACTTTTGATCAGTAATGGATCTCCTAATTTCCTTTGGGATAGACCGCTGACACTGATTTTACTATTGCTTACTGCTGCAATAGTTGGTTGGCAGACTTACACTTCCTTTTTTAAAAAGAAAACTTAAGTATAAATCTTATCTGCTAAACCATAAATAAGTATAGCACTTAAAATCATTAAAACCCCTGGTGCAATAATTCCCTCTATTGAAGTTTTTTCTGTATGTCCCAATTTATTAATCTTAATTGAATATATACCAATTAAGAATGCCATTAAATTTTGAACAAAAACTAAATTGAAAAATCCCCAAGTATTCTCAACTCCTCCAGATCTTACAAACATTATGTAAAGCGCCATTAAAACTGAACCTACAAAAAATGATCCAAAAAATCTTGTCATGATAGCGCCAGTTTTATCCATTGCGTACTGATCTAAAAAAGATTGAGTAGCAAAGATACATCTGTAAGCATAGAAAGCGTAACCAAGAAAATGAACTATAAATACAACTAGGTAAAATATTCCATTAAACTTATCAATCATAATTAAAAACTATAAGATTCGTTTATAGCTTTCAATTATCTTGTCCCAATTAAAGTTTGATGAATTCTCTTTTGCTGCTTTTCCATATTCAAAATATTTATTTTCTTTAAATATTTGATCTATACTTGAATAAACATCATCTAAATTATTTCCATCACAGATAAGACCAGTTTTTTCATGAATTATTGCATCTGAGGCTCCACCATCTTTTCCTCCAATGGAAGGAATTCCATACTGAGCAGCTTCAATATAAGCAATTCCAAAACCTTCTACTGATTTCTTGTGTATGATTGAGGGCATTACAAAAACATTAGATCTTGCAACCAAGGCATTTTTAAAATCATTGGGGATATCTTTTAAAAATTTAACCTGCTCTTGAAGATTTAGTTCAATTACTAATTTTTTTAAATTATCTTCTTCATCACCATAACCAATACAAGTGTATATAATATCAGGATAAACTTCTTTTAAGTTTCTGACAGCCATTATTACTTTTTCATGGTTTTTTCTTTTATCAAATCTTGAAACTGTAATTAGTCTTTGTTTTTTTCCTTTAAATAACTCTTCTGCTTTTGATAAATCTTTTTTTGGTATTTCTGTTACTGGATCTACTCCTGGATTGATAACTATTATTCTATTTTCATCAACTCCAAGATCAATTGCCAAGTTCTTGGTATAATTGGAATTTGCAACTACATGATCCACACTATTTAAAACTTCCAGAACTTTTTTATTTAATCTTGATCCTTTAGGATGATTAATTTCTTTTGAATGAATTAAACAAATTTTCTTTTTATTAGTTTTAATTAATTCTAGGCTTTTCCAATGATCTGCTATTAAACATTGTACGTTTTTATTTTCGTTTAAATATTCATTTATTAAATATGATTTTCTATATTTCCTTAATAACTTAACACCACTTACTCTTTCGATTGAAAAAGATACTGTATTATCAAATTTTTCGTGTCCTTCAGTATAATCAGCAAAAACTTTAATTAGATTAATTTTAGATAATGAACGAGCCAACCCCCACATAAGGTTTTGCATCCCCCCAACTTCAGGCGGGAAGGTTCTAGTAATTATTAGATGCATTAATTATTTAACCACTTGATATTACAACCCATGCTAGGCACTTGATCCTCTGGTCCTTTTCCTGTTTCAGATATTTGTTTCATTGCAAGATATAAGTCACTATCTCCTGATCTTACTGGTTTAAGATCTTTTAGTTCTCGTATTCTTCCTCGATATTGCAATTCAAGATTTTGATTATATCCAAAAAAATCTGGAGTACACACAGCATCATATTTTTTTGCTACATTTTGAGTTTCATCGATTAGGTATGGAAATCCAAAGTTATGTTCTTTTGAAAATAAAACCATATTGTCAAATGAGTCTTCTGGATAATTAATCTGATCATTGGATGAGATTGCAACAGAATTAATTCCATAGTTTTTAAGTTTTGCGCAATCTTCAACAATATCTTTTATTACTGCTTTTACATAAGGGCAGTGGTTGCAAATGAACATGATCAAAGTTCCTTTTTCACCCTTTAATTCGTTTAATGAAAGAATTTTGTTATCAGTAGATTTTAACCGAAAGTCATCGGCATTTTTTCCAAAATCACATATTGGAGTTTTTGTAAGAGCCATATATTATTATATAAATTATGTTTTACGATTTGGAAGATAAAAAACCAAAAAACTCTGGTGAAAATTGGGTTGCACCCAATGCAATAATTGTTGGTGATGTTACTTTAGAAAAAAATAGCAGCGTTTGGTTTAATGCAACTTTAAGAGGAGATATTGAAAATATCTTGGTAGGAGAGGGATCAAATGTTCAAGACGGGAGTGTTTTGCATACTGACCCAGGTTATCCACTGAAAATTGGAAAAAATGTAACCATTGGTCATTTGGTTATGCTTCATGGGTGCACTATTGGAGACAATAGTTTAATTGGAATTGGTGCAGTTATTCTTAACAACGCTAAAATTGGAAAAAACTGCATCATAGGATCTAAAGCTTTGATAACTGAAAATAAAGAAATTCCAGACAACTCTTTAGTCATGGGATCGCCTGGAAAAGTTGTAAGACAAGTTTCACCTGATGAGGCAAAATTAATTACAAAAAATGCAGAAAGATATCAGGATAATTGGAAAA
>WTIW01000094.1 GCA_011526385.1 Pelagibacteraceae bacterium
GGTATAGGTTTCGTTGAAAATGTTGCCAAAAAATACTTTCAATATGAGGTTATTTGGATCACAATATTTATAATGGGACTTTTGGGTCTTTTATTCGATGTAACTCTTAGAAAAATAATAGATAAAACTATACCTTGGAGAGGTAAAGGTTAATCTCATTAATTAAATTTCTAATGCAAAAAAATAAATTATTAGAGTGGTTAGGAGTTATTACTGCCATCATATATTCATTATTAGTTGCTTTAAATATTGGGGCTGAATTTATTGGTTTTACACTATTATTAATTTCAGCAATTTTAATTGGACTTTGGGCATATTTTGGAAAACATAGAGGGATTTTATTATTACAAATATTTTATGCTACCGCAGGAATAATTGGGATGTTTAGGTGGTTCTAATGAAAAAAGATCAATTAAAAAAATTATTAATAAAAATATTTATCAAATATAAATTAAGCAAAGAACATGCAAATATTTGTTCAGATGCTTTGGTTAATGCAGAACTAGTTGGTGCACCTGGTCACGGTTTATCAAGATTAAAAATGTACTGTGATAGAATAAATAAAAAAGTAATAAATCCAAAACCTAAATTTAAATTTAAAAAAATTTCATCCTCTATTACTCAAATTGATGCAAATAATAGTATTGGATTTGTAGCTGCTGATATTGGAATAAAGAGAGCAATTGAGAGTGCAAGAAAAACTGGAATTGGTTTAGTTGGAATTAAAAACAGTGGTCATTATGGTTTGTCTGGATATTATGCAGAACAAGCAGTAAAAAAAAATTTCCTTTCTTTAATTTTTACTAACGCTCCGCCTGCAATAGCACCTCACGGAGCTCTAAAAACTTTATTTGGAACAAATCCAATTTGTTTTGGAACTCCAACGGCATCAAAAATTCCATTCATATTAGATACATCTGTCTCAATGATTAATAGAGGAAAAATAAGAGTAGCAGCTCGAACAGGTTCAAAAATTCCTGAGGGTGTTGCATTAGATAAAAATGGCAACCCTACAACAGATGCTAAAAAAGCTTTGGAGGGTGTACAATTACCTATAGCTGGGTTTAGAGGTTCTGGGCTTGCTTGGATGGTTGATATATTAAGCGGTGTTTTTACTGGAGGAAATCATGGTGGAAAAGTTAAAGATCCATTTGATGATTTTTCAGGACCTCAAAATATTGGTCACTTATTTATTGTTATGAAGCCAAATTTATTTGTAAATAACTTTAATAGTAGAATTAAAGAAAATATTAAAAGAATAAAAAGATTGCCTAAACTCAAAGGTGTTAAAGAAATCATGTATCCAGGACAAAATAAATTTAATAGATATAAAAGTAATATTAATAAAGAAATATTTATACCTGACGCTATAAAAAGTGATATTGAAAAACTATTAAATTAAGTAGCAATAAAAAATAAAACAGCTACTACACCTAAAAATAATCCAGACAGAATTCTATTTTCAAATTTTTTATTATTTTCTTTTTTTTTAAGTCTATCTGTTAGTTTATTAATACAAATTTTATCTTTATTTTTTTTTGATTTGATCGAAGCAACTTTATTTAAATCTTTATTTGAAATTTTTGGATCAGACGATGTTATGTCTGATCCATTGGGGTCTAATTTAGAATTTATTAAAATCTTAGGGTTTAATTTTGTTAAAGTTTCAGTGCTCATTTAATTTTGAATTTTTTACATTAAGCCAGAAAATGAATCTTCACTCAATAGTTGATCTGACCATATTAGGTTTTTTGAGTCTCTAATTCCCATTTTGAGACAAATTAGACTCAATTTTTAAAAAAATTAGACAGATTTTTTTATTAACAGCACGAAGAATATTGATGTGACAAACATAATCAGCGCATACGCTGCTGTTGGAACAAGATATACAATATTGTCAAAAAGGTTAGTTGATACAAAGACAGCTAAGGTTCCATTTTGAAGACCACACTCTAATGAAATACATTTTTGTTGAGCAATACCTGTTGCAAAATATTTAGCTACAAAAAATCCTATAATCATCATAGTTACATTTAAAGTTAAAGCTATCAAACCTGCTCTACTTAAATAACTTAAAATATTATCCCATTCCTCTATCCATATAGAGAGAAATACGATTACAAATAATAATATTGAAATTCTTTGAATAAGAATTGTTTTATTTACAATAAATTCTGTTGCAAATCTTCTTATCACCATTCCTAAAACAACTGGAAGAGTAACTACAAGAAACATTTTTATTGAAATTGAGCTCATAGAAATATTTTTTGACAAATAATCAATATTTAATAAGTCAGCAGATTTAAAAACTATAAATGGAACTGTTATGATGCTAAGCAAACTAATAATAGCAGTTAGTGAAATTGACAAAGCAACATCTCCATTGGCAAATTTAGTCATCACATTTGATGTTACTCCTCCTGGAGCTGCTGCAATAATCATTACGCCTAAAGCAAGTTCTATTGGTGTGTTTAAAACTTTAATTAAAACAAAAGCTATTATTGGAAGCAATATTAGTTGACAAATAAGACCTACAATAAAATCTTTTGGTTGTTTAACAACTCTTGTAAAATCTTTTATGGTAAGACCCAAACCTAACGCCAACATTATTAATGCTAATGCAATTGGTGCTATTTTTGTTACAACTTCCATAATTCTGACAATATCAAAAAATAAATGATATGTTAGTTTTTTTTAATTTTGATATATAAGATTTTGAATGCTTTCAGATAAACCTACAGTTTGCCCAAATAATTTACTCGATATAGCTCATCAAAAAAAAGGTATTAAAGTTGGTGTAGTTAACGCAGGTAAAACTTTGCCAATGCTTTCAATAATGGATTCGGTAAAAGAAAAACTCATAACCCCCGTTCTTATTGGAGATGAAAATGAAATAAAAAAATGTGCTGAGGATATCAAGTTTGATATTTCAGAGTATGAAATAATTCATGAACCAATAGAAAACAATACAGCAAAAATAGCAGCTAAACTTGCATCAGAAGATAAAATAAAAATAATTGTCAAAGGTCATATCCACACTGACATTTTAATGAAAGAAGTCTTAAAAAGAGAGCACAATTTATTAGGCAAAACAAGATTAAGTCATATTTGGCATATGACATTGGAAAAAGATGATAAGCCTTTAATAATTACAGATGGCGCTTTAAACGTTAATCCAAATTTAAAAACTAAAATTCATATTTTGAAAAATGTGATTGATTTTTGTCATCGTATAAAAATATCAAGACCAAAAATTTCAATATTATCAGCTACTGAAGAAGTTTTAGAAAGTATGCCAAGCTCAATGGAGGCTAAAGAGATTACTGAGTTTGCAAAAAAGGAAAATTTAAATGCAGATATTTATGGTCCTTTAGCATTTGATAACAGTATTTCCAAAAAATCTGCAGCAATAAAGGGTATAAAAAACCTAGTTGCTGGTGAAGCTGATGTGCTATTAGTTCCTAACGTGGAAACTGGCAATGCACTTGTAAAAATGATGATTTATTTTATGGGAGC
>WTIW01000048.1 GCA_011526385.1 Pelagibacteraceae bacterium
TTTTTGCTGAAATGTATGAAGGAATGGGTGTTGCATTACCAACTCCAACAGCAGTTATTATGAATGCTAGTAACTTTATGCGTGGTACGGGTGGATTAATGCTTGGAATAATTGCTGCAGTTGGATTTGTAATATTTAAGTATTTAACAACTAAAGTGCCAGCTATTCGTTACAAATGGCATGGTCGTGTTTTAAAAATGCCCGTTTTTGGAGACATGATTTTAAAATCATTAATTGCTAGAATTTCATTGATTATGGGTAACCTAAGTTCTGCCGGTGTAAATTTACTTGAAAGTATTGAGATTGCAAAACAAGTAAGTAACAACGATGTGGTTACGCAAGCTTTAGAAAATGTCAAAAAAGGCGTTTTCTCAGGAGATACTTTAACAAAACTATTTTTAAAAGAACCAACTTTTCCACCTACATTCAGTCAGTTAATATCTGTTGGAGAGCAAACAGGTAACTTAGATGAAATGTTTACATCTGTTGCAAATTACTTTGAAGAAGAATTTGATACAGCAGTGGATAATATGTCTAGTTTGATTGAGCCGATCATGATTGTTTTCATGGGAACAATGATTGGTGGATTAATGATTGCGATGTACTCACCAATATTCAACGTTGGTGCAATTATTGGACAATAAATAATTAATAATTTTTTGTAAGAATTAAGTGATTAACCCAGTCACTTGCTGAAGTTTTAAATATAACTTCATCCATAATTTGACCTATAAAGAAGGTTCCAAGACCTCCAGGTTTAATATCATCAATTTGTCTTGGTTTAATATTTTGTGGAATAGCCGGTTTACCTTTATCGTATAAATCAATCTTTAATTGGTTTTCTTTAAATGAAATTTCAACTCTCATAGTGTCTCCTGTTGGTTCGCCACTATAAGCATGTTTAACAATATTTTGTGCAGCTTCAGCAATTGCTAAAACAACATCGTCTTTTGTAGAGTTAAACATTTCATCTTTTGCTAGTACTTCTCTTGCAAAAGTTCTAACGTCTTTTAAACTTGCTGAGTCTACTGGGAATTCTTTGTGTTCTTCAAATGTCATTATTCAATAATTAATATTTGCTCTAATTTAGCCATCATGATTACTTTAAGAACTGACTTACTTATTTCTTTTAGAATAACTTTAGTTCCAAGTTCCATTGCTTTTTGATGACTTTCAATCAGAACAGATATTCCAGAAGAATCCATGTATTGAACTTCTTTAAGATTTAAATGAACTTCTTTTCCAGCCTCAATTAAAGGCATGATAACCTCTTTGGCTTTTTCAGTTACATCCATGTCTATTTCACCATCAAGATGAACTGTAGATACATTTCCTTCTTCTGTTATTTTGTAAGACATAGATATTTTATAACACGAATATTTAAGAATTTTTAATTAAAATCAACACTTTCATGGTCTAAATGACCCATTTTTAACACCAACTTGTTTGAGGATGCTAAAAATATTATATATGGTCGATATTATTTATTAATTAATAAAGAAGGAAAAATAATGAAGAAAAAACAAAAAGGTTTTACGCTGATCGAGTTGCTAGTTGTTGTAGCAATCATAGGTATTCTTGCAGCAGTAGGTGTTGTTGCTTACTCTGGTTATACTTCAGGTGCAAAAAAATCAGCTGCTAAATCAAATCATGGTAACGTTGTAAAATACGTTGCTGCTGAGATGAAGAAATGTAACATCGAAGGTGGATCTCAGATGAAAGATAGTTCAGGTACTGCAAAACTTACTTGTACAGATGTTGGAACAAGTGGAAAAGTAGCTGAAGCAACTATCGCAGCTATGTCTGGTGAATTTACTAACCCATACAATACATCAAATGACGGTGTTGTAGCGGGAACTGCAAATTCAGCACCAACTTGTAGTAATTCTACTCAAGGACAAACTCAAGTATCAGATGATGGTAATACATTCTATGTATACACATGTTTTGATGATACGAGTACAGCTATGTCTAACCAATTCATGGTTGAGTAATAAAAATTTATGACTACTAGAAGCAAAGGTTTTACTTTAATCGAGCTTCTAGTAGTTGTAGCAATCATTGGAATTCTAGGAGCAGTTGGAATTATAAGTTACACTGGTTACGTTTCTTCCACTAAAAAGAAATCAGCAGAAAATGCCATGATGCAATTATCATTGGCACAAACAGAATATTATTCAGAAAATTCAGTTTACTACGGTGCTTCAGGAACTACCTGTACACCAAGTACAGCAACATCAGATAGAGTTGAAGCAGACTTAGTTGGAGGAACAGAATTATTTTCATCAGATGTTGGATACAATGTATGTGTTGTATCAAATACAGCTAAAAAATATTTCATTGTTTCAGAGGAGCAAGGCGGTGGCTGTAAAATTACATTAGACGGTAATCAAATTATTACTAGACAAAACTGCTAGATCAAAATTATGATCTTAGAGACAATCAAAAATTTTATAATTACTTTTTTTAAAGGCGAGTTAGATCTTAGATCTAAAATTGCAGTAACGGTAAGTTTAGCGTGGATCATTTTTATTGGATATTTAACTTGGTGGAATGGTCTTAAAAGCTTTGCGGTTGATAAAAGCTTTAGATGGGATGAGTGGTTTTGGTTTGGAATTCTCCCTGCAGTTGCACCATATCTATTTTATTTTCTTTGGAAGAAAAAAGACTAAAGATTTTATAACCCAAGTTGGGACAGTATAGCCTTTGTTTTACATAGAAAAAAATGTATCTTTTTAACTATTACAGATAAATTTATGAAAAAAATATTACTTACATTACTAGTTACATTATTTTCATCAAACTTGTTTGCAGCTCAAACTCAAATTGCACAAGTAAATGGAATGATGTGTATTAAGTGTCAAAAAATGGTTACAGAAGCTTTACAAAAAGCAAGTCCAGATGCTGAAATCAAAGTATCTTGGCCAGAAGGTGTTGCCGTTTCAGCTTTTAAAGATAAATCTAATTTATCAGACGAAGATTATGAAAAAGCAATTCTTGGAACAGGCTTTGAAGTTATGAAAGTTGTAAGCGTTGATAAAATTGTAACTGATCCTGGTGAAGCCGTTAAATTATTAGACTAATTTATTATGACTGTAGCTGAATTACAGGCTTTAGTATTAAAGCTGCAGTCAAAAATTGACCAAGTAGAACTTTCGAGCAAAGGGGCCGCTAACTCCTTAGAATTTAGATTAGAAGCAATTCTTCAAGCAAACCTAGATACATTTTGGTTACTAATTTGTGCAATACTTGTGTTTTTAATGCAAGCTGGGTTTTTGTGCTTAGAGTCTGGTTTATCTAGAGCAAAGTCTAGTATTAACGTTGCACTTAAAAATGTAACAGATTTTGGAATAGCAGTTGCAACCTTTTGGGCTTTTGGTTTTGCATTAATGTATGGTGCAAGTATTAATGGTTTTGTTGGATCAAAGTTTTTCTTCTTCACCACTAAAGTTGCTGGATACCAATCCTTTTTTGTATTCCAAGCCATGTTTGTTGCAACAGC
>WTIW01000020.1 GCA_011526385.1 Pelagibacteraceae bacterium
TTAAGAAATATTATCTTTGTTTTTTAGTTTTAAATTTACCACCTTTGATTTCTTTTTCTAAGAAAGAACCAAACGCTTCTCCAACATCAGTAAATTCTACTCCTGTTGCTCCTTCGTAATTAACTTTTTTACCTTTAGCTAATAAATCTAGAGCTTTTCCTAATTCACCTGGGTAAATTTTTGTTCCTGGTGCATTTGCAACATCCATTACATTTGCTTGAATAGTTGCTCTGTCAGCTTTTCCACCTGCTTGCATTGCAAGAGTAATTAAAGCTGCTGCATCATAAGACTCACCAGTGTATGGTCCAGATGAATCAATTCCACCTGCTTTTGCAACGTCTGCAAATTTACCAGCACCTTTTCCAGTTGATCCAGGTAAAGAACCAAAAGATTTATTTAAATCTTTACCAAATCTATCTGTTAATGAGTCACCAATCATACCGTCTGAAAGTACAAATCTGTCAAAAGCTCCTGAGTCCAAAGAACCTTGAATAATGCTTCCACCTGCTTGATCTAAGTAACCAAGAACTGCTAAAGCATCTCCACCTGCAGCAGCAAGTGTTGCAACTTCAGCACCGTAGTCTGCTTTACCTTCTTCGTGAGCAGTTACAGCAGTAACATTAATTCCGTGAGCTTTTACTGCAGCAACATAAACATCAGCTAAACCTTTACCGTAGTCATTATTAGTATGAGTAACAGCAAGACTTTTTACTTTTCTGTCTTTTGTAATATCAGCTAATACTTGTCCACCTCTTGCATCTGATGGAGCAGTTCTAAAGAAATAACCGTTGTCATTTAAATCAGTTAATCCTGGAGATGTAGCTGATGGTGAAATCATAACAACACCATTTGGTACAGCAACATTAGTTGCAATTGCACCTGTTACACCTGAACAGTCTGCACCCATAATAGCAACAACACCACCTGAAACTAAACCTTCAGCAGCAGTTGTAGCAGCAGCAGAGTCAACACAAGTTGAGTCAGCTCTTTCAGTTGAAATAGTTTCTCCACCTAATAGCGAACCAGAGTCTGAAGCTTCTTTAAAAGCAAGTTCAGCTGAAGCAGCCATTGCGGGAGTAAGAGTTTCAATAGGACCAGTAAATCCTAAAATGATTCCCATTTTAATATCTGCAAAAACATTTGATGAAAAACTCATCATAGATATTAGAGCAGCTATAGTTAATTTTTTCATATTTCCCTCTAATTGTTAACAATTTATAAAGAGCAAATTAAATATTATTGGGAATGGATTTCAATAAGTAATTTTAGCTTATTTAGATACAGTTTTATCGGATTGAAAAAGGATCCATAGTGGGCTCATCAGAAGTATAGAACCATGTGGTTTTTACTCTTGTATAGTCTTTAATAGACTCTATTCCTGCCTCTTTACCGTATCCACTATCTTTAATTCCTCCAAATGGAGCTGATGGAGATATTAATCTATATGTATTAACAAATGTTATTCCTGCTCTAATAGCTTTTGAAACTCTCATTCCTCTTGATAAATCAGAGGTATAAACACCAGATGATAAACCATATTGGTTATCATTCATTTTTGATATGACTTCTTCCTCTGTTTCAAATCTCATTACAGATAATACAGGACCAAATAATTCATTTTCAGCAGCTGGCAAATTATGATTATCACATTCAATTATTGTAGCTGGAAAATAATATCCCTCGTTTGAAAAAGGGTGCCTTTTTCCTCCACACTTTATTTTTCCACCTTGCTCTAATGTTAATTTTATATTTTTTTCTATAACTTCTAACTGTTTATAATTACTTAATGGTCCCATTTCAGTTTCAGGATCCATAGGAGCACCAATTTTAATTTTCTCAGCTCTCTTTGAAAGTTTATCTAAAAATTCATCGTAAATTCCATTTTGTAAATACAATCTTGATCCAGCAATACAGCTTTGTCCGCTTGCACCAAAAATTCCAGCAGTAATTCCATTGATAGCATTTTCTTGATTTGCATCATTAAACACAGCCACAGGACTTTTCCCTCCAAGCTCTAAACTAACTTCAGATAAATTTTCTGCTGAATTTCTAATTATGTGACGTGCAGTTTCTGGTCCACCCGTAAATGCAATTTTCTCAACTAAGTTATGGGTTGTTAGTGCCTTACCGCAAGGATCTCCAAATCCAGAAATAACATTTACAACTCCTTTTGGAATGCCAGTTTCTTCAACCAGTTTTGCAAATTCAAACATTGTAGCTGGAGCAAGCTCAGAACATTTAATTACAACTGTATTTCCCATTGCAAGGGCAGGCGCTAATTTTGTTGCTGTTAAAAACATTTGTGAGTTCCAAGGAACAATTGCAGCAATAACACCAATTGGAATTCTTGTAGTTATGGCTTGAACATTTGGTTTATCAATTGGAAGAACAGTTCCTTCAACTTTATCAGCAAGGCCAGCATAATAATCATAATACTCTGCAATATAATTTGCCTGTTTATGTGTTTCTCTATAAAGTTTACCTGTATCAATTGTTTCAACCTTTCCCAAAAGTTCTGCATTTTCTCTAAGTTTGTTTCCAATTGCTCTAATATATTTTGCTCTTTCTCTTGGTAATAAATTTGGCCATTCACCTTCAAAAGCTTTTTGTGCTGCTTTCACTGCTTTATCTACATCATTTGCACTTGCTTCAGGAACTATAGCCCAAGGTTTGTTGTTTTCTGGATTTAAAGTTTCAAATGTTTTTTTAGTATCAGAGTCTACCCACTCTCCATCTATGAACATCTGATATTTTTTTAATTCAGGCATTGTCTATGTGTAATTTGATTTCTCTATTTACCTCATCTGAACATTCAATACCACAGAGATGTTTCCCTTTTGGAATGATGATGTATTTTGAATTTTCTATTACATTGCTTAATTCTTTTGTCATTTCTGGTGTTGAACCTATATCTCCTTCACCAGTCATTACTAGAGTTTTAACTTTAATTTTCGAAAAATCCTCTTGGTCTTTGTGGTTAACAAATAATGAATAAACTTTTAAAAAATTGTTCATATCATTTGCATCCAATAAACTACTTATTTTATTATATGTATCCGGATTTTTTTCTAAATATTCATCTGTAAACCATCGTTTTAAAGCTTGTTTAGAAAGTCCTTTACTTTTTTTTGCAAGTTCAAATCTATCGCTTACAATTTTTTGTTGTTCGTTGCTTCTTTTATATATTGAGCAAAGTAAAGTTAATGATTTTAATCTATCATTAAATCTAGATGCAAAATTTCGTGCAATCAAAGAACCAATAGAAAAACCAACAAGATGAATTTTTTCAAAATTCAGCTCATTTATTAAATCTAATAATTGATCTGAGAAATCATCAAAAGATATATCTTCTTTTTGAAGAGGTGTTTTACCATGGCCCAATATGTCGTAAGCTAAAACAGTATTATCAAATGCATTAATTTGAGGTTCCCAAATAGAATAATTTAAACCAACACCATGAATAAGAACTATGGGTATTCCTGATTTTTTGTTTA
>WTIW01000021.1 GCA_011526385.1 Pelagibacteraceae bacterium
TCTTTGGGTTCTAAATTACCTTTTTGTAAAATTTCAATCGAGATTTTATCTGGCGATCTAACAAAAGCCATATGACCATCTCTTGGAGGTCGATTAATTGTGTAACCCATATCCATTAATCTTTGGCAAGTTTCATAAATATTTTCAACTCTATAAGCTAAATGACCAAAATTTCTTGAACCTTCCCCAAGTTCGTCTCCATCCCAATTATAAGTTAATTCAATTTCAGCGTTTTCATCACCAGGTGCTGCTAGGAAAATTAATGTAAACCTTCCTTTTTCATTTTCCATTCTTCTTGTTTCTTTTAGTCCAAGACCTTCGCAAAAAAACTTTAAAGACTCATCAACATCTTTAATTCTAATCATAGTATGTAAATATTTCATAAATAAATTTATATAATCTTATTATTCTAATTCAATAGTGCTAGGTGGTTTTGATGTAATATCATAAACTACTCTATTAATACCTCTTATATTATTGACTATTTGATTAGAGATATCTTGCATAAACGATTTTTTAAATTCATAAAAATCAGCAGTCATTCCATCTTCAGAAGTAATAGCTCTTAACAAACATAAATACTCATATGTTCTATTATCACCCATAACCCCTACTGTTTTTACTGGTAATAAGGCTGCATAAGCTTGCCAGATTTTGTCATACAATCCGTTATTCCTTAGTCCATTTATAAATATATGATCTGCTTCCTTTAATATCTTTATTTTTTCTTTTGTAATTAAACCTGGCATTCTGATCGCTAGTCCTGGACCTGGAAAAGGATGTCTTGATATTATCTCTTTATTTAATCCAAGTTCTAATCCTAATTTTCTAACTTCATCTTTAAATAAATATTTTAGTGGTTCTACTAATTTTAAATTCATTTTTTTTGGAAGACCTCCAACATTGTGATGAGATTTAATTTTTGAAGTTTGGCTTCCAGTTACAGATTTACTCTCAATTAAGTCTGGGTATAAAGTTCCTTGTGCTAAAAATTGAACATTTTTGATTTTTTTTGCATATTTTTCAAAAATTTTAATAAATAAATTTCCAATTATTTTTCTTTTCTTTTCAGGATCTGTAATATTTTTTAATTTATTTAAAAATTGTTTTTCAGCATTCACATAAATTAAATTAATTTTAAACCGCTTTTTAAATGTGTGAACAACTTGCTTTTCCTCATCTTTTCTTAAAAGTCCTGTATTTACAAAAATACAAGTTAATCTTTTACCTATTGCATTAGATAATAATTTTGCAACAACACTACTATCTACACCACCCGAAAGGGCACAGATAACTTTTGAATTACCAACTTGATTTTTAACTTGTTTAATAAGCTTTAATTTCTGGTCTTTAGACGACCAATTTCTTTTAATTTTACAAATTTTAAATACAAAATTTCTTAAGATTATTTTTCCTCTATTTGTGTGAGTTACTTCTGGATGAAATTGAATACCAAATAATTTTTTCTTGGTGTTTTCTACTATACATAGTTTTGCATTATTTGTTTTCCCTATTACTTTAAAATCTTTTGGTAATCTGGTCACCTCATCTGCATGGCTCATCCAGACATTATTTTCATTTTTTGTAAAAAAATCTTTTGTAAGTACGCTCTCTCTTACTTTTTTAACTTTTGCTAAACCAAATTCTCTTGATTTTGATTGTTTAACTCTGCCACCTAGTTCTTTTGATATTATTTGGTGACCAAAACATATTCCGAGTACTGGAATATTTGAATTTAGTAAATTTTTATTAAATTTTACCTTTTTACTTTGATAAACATTTAAAGGACCTCCAGACAATATAAGCCCACTAATGTTTTTATCTAAAAGTTTAAAATTATTTGATTTTTGATGACTTATAATTTCACAATAAACACCAAGCTCTCTTACTTTACGGGCAATTAATTGAGTAAACTGAGAACCAAAATCTATGATTAAGATTTTCTTAAGACTATTCTCAAGAAGCATCTTTTTTTTCGAAATCTTTTAATCTTGTATCAATTGAAGTTATTTTTTCACAAAGAGTACTGCAGATTTTCTTAAAATCTTTCTTTAAATCCTCTACTTTTGAAAAATTTGATCTTTCTAACTCTAGATCAATTAAAATATACATTGCTTCCTCATTACGTGGATCTAATAAAAGAGCGGTATTTATATTTTTTTCCTCTTCTTTAGCATTTTTTTCAATTTTAAAAATTTTGCCTAAATAAAGATATGAATTTGCGTGTTTTGGATCGTAAACAATACTTCTTTGAAAAAGAAATTTCGATTCTTCATAATTTTCTTTATCAAATAATTTTTTTCCTTCTTCAAAAAAATTATTTTCACTAGCATTTGTTAGTGAATTTATTCCAAAACAGATAAGAAAAAATATTAGTAATTTTTTAATCATTTTTTTATTTCGTCTATATTATGTACCATACTTTCATAAAATCCAGCTTTGGTAATTTTTACAAATTTAGGTTTTTTCCTTAAATCTACAACTCTAGGTGAACCTAAGTATCCCATTGATGATTTTAAACCACCGACTAATTGATAAATGATCTTATTTACAGATCCTTTATATTTAACAAAACCTTCAACACCTTCTGCTACATATTTTGAAGAGTCTTTTTGTTTTGTTTGAAAATATCTATCAGCTGATCCTTTGTTCATTGCACCAATTGATCCCATTCCTCTAAAACTTTTAAATAATTTTCCATTTCTTTTAATTATTTTTCCTGGTGCCTGATCAGTTCCTGCAAATAGTGATCCAATCATAACGGCATCTGCTCCTGCAGCTAATGCTTTTGCAATGTCTCCTGAAAATTTTATTCCTCCATCTGCAATAAGTGTACACTTGCTTTTGCCCATACCTTTTTTAACATTTAATATTGCACTTAATTGTGGAACACCAATTCCTGCAACTAGTCTAGTTGTGCAAATAGATCCTGGTCCTATTCCAACTTTAATAATATCAACACCTAATTTAATTAAATATTTTGCAGCTTCTGCTGTTGCAATGTTTCCAGCACATAAAGTAGTTTTTTTTGGTTTTATCTTTTTTATCTTTTTTATTATTTCTCCAACTTTTTTAGTATGACCATGTGCTGTATCAACCACAATTAAATCTAAATTTTCTTTTAAAATTTTTTCAGCTCTTTTGTGTTCTTGTGGACTTGCACCAACTGCCGCTCCAACTAAATGTTTTTTTGCTTTTACTTTTCTTATTTCAGAAATTTGCTGATCTATTGTTAAGTTTCTATGAATTACTCCAATTCCACCTAACTCTGCCATTGTAATTGCCATTTTAGACTCTGTGACAGTATCCATTGCAGATGTAAGCAATGGTATTTTAAGTGATAAATTTTTTGATAAATGCGTTGTAGTGTTTACTTCTGAGGGTAAAACTTTCGAATAATTTGGAGCTAGTGTAACGTCGTCAAATGTGAGAGCTTCTTTAATGATTTCCATGTCCTTGTATAAACGATTCTTTGAAAATTTAAAG
>WTIW01000097.1 GCA_011526385.1 Pelagibacteraceae bacterium
AATAATAAAATAACAAAAATTTTTTGTTTAAAATTCTTTAAAATCTAAGGCTTAATGAAGAAGATTTTCTTTCTTTCTTTGTTTTTTTTTTTCTTTTTTTTTTTTTTTTTTATTTTTTTTTTTTTTTTTTTTTTAAATTTTTTTTTTTTTTTTTTTTTTTTATTTTTTTTTTTTTTTTTTTTTTATTTTTATTTTTTTTTTTTTTTTTTGTTTTTTTTTTTTTAATTTTTTTTTATTTTTTTTTCTTTTTTATTTTATTTTTCTTTTTTTTATTTTTTTTTTGTTTCTTCATGAAAATTAAATTAATGATTTACCAGTATTGAATTAATAAATATAGTCTCTAGTATTTGGTAAAGAGGTAAAATTTTTTGTTAATTGTAACTGAAATACAACTTGGTCGCCCCATTTAAAAGCCATTTCACAACTTGCGAGGTAAAACTCCCACATTCTCATGAATTTTTCGTCGAACATCTCTAAAACTGTATCTTTTTTGGATAAAAATCTCTCTTTCCAGTGCCTTAGGGTATGTGAATAATGCATTCTTAAAACTTCCATATCAGAAATTACTAATCCTGATTTTTCTATAGGAGTTGCTAACTGGCTTAAACTTGGAGTATAGCCACCTGGAAAAATGTATTTAGTTATCCATGGTTGAGGGTCTCTAGGCTGATTAACAGATCCAATTGTATGTATTAATGCTACGCCATCTTCAGCTAATAATTTTGAAACTTGTTTAAAGTAAGTGCTATAAAACTTTCTTCCTACGTGTTCAAACATACCAACACTTACTATTCTATCAAATTTTTCAGTAAGTTGTCTGTAATCAAGTAATTTAAATTCAACTTGATTATCTAAATTTAATTCTTTGGCTTTTTTTACACTATGTTCATATTGATTTTCTGAAAGAGTAATTCCAGTAACTGAAGAATTTGTTTTTTTTGCTATTTCAATAGCAAGAGAACCCCAGCCTGATCCAATATCTAATACTTTTTGATTGGGCTTAATATTTAGTTTTTTAATTATATGATCAATTTTATCATTTTGTGCTTCATCTAAACTATTTTTTTCATTTTTAAAATAGGCACAAGAATATTGTCTCTTCTCGTCTAAGAATAAGTCATATAATTTTTCTGAAATATCATAATGATGGCTTACATTATTTTTTGAATTCAAAATTTTATTGAAATTTGTTAAGTATCTATAACTTCCTCTAATTTTATTTATTATTTTGCTGTATAAACTGATATCTTTTCTTCCTATATTTCTAAAAGCAATTTCTAGAAACTCAGTTAGTGTTCCATTCTCAATGATTAATGATCCATTGGTATATGCTTCTCCAAAATATAAATCTGGGAGAAGTAATAATTTATAATTTAAAGATTTATCTAATATTCTTATTTGGATCGGAATTTCTTTAATTGGTTTTCCAATAACATATTTTTTTGAATCTGAGTCTATTAAAATAAATCCATCATACTTAAAAATCTTTTTTAATAAATTTACAAGTTGCATTATGCTGCTTTTAAAGTTTTAATATCAAATCCTATTTCACTTAAAGCTGAGTTAAGTTCTTTTTTTTCTTTCTCATCAAGAAGATGGAGGGGTGGTAATAAATTTTTAAAATCTAAATTTTTGTCTGACAAAAAACTATGCAATCCTGATATCAAATTATATTTTTCAAATATAAGTCTTACATCACATAACTTTTGATTTTGAGTTTGATCAACTTTATTTATAAAGTCGTCATAAACCCTACGTGCCAAGGATGCAGTAACATTTGTGGTTGCTGTAATAATGCCTGTACAGCCTAGGTTTAGACCCTTTAGTAATTTAGACTCTGAACCAGGCATAACAGAAAAGTTTTCTAATTTTAATTCTTCAAATAAATTATATGAACTATCTTTTACTCCAATTATTTGTTTAGGAAATTTTTCAACTAATTTTTCAACACATTCCTTGCTAAACTTATACCCAGATAATTTTTCAAAGTTGTATAGAATAATTTCGCTTTCAGGCAATGTATCAACTATTTTAGAATAAAATTGCATAACATCATTATCGCCATACTTGTAATAAGCCGGTGGCATTATCAAAAATCTATTAAAGTTATTTGTCATCGCAATTTTCATTAAATTTATCGTGTCTCCTAATGAATTTAGGCCAGTACCAATTATAAATTTTTCCTTATTTTTGCTATTTGGAAGATTGTTAATCAGTTGGATTTTCTCTGATAACGAAATTAATTGAGATTGACCTGTGCTTCCAAAAAAAACAACTCCATGACATCCTAATTCTATAACGTTTTCAGCATGATCTATCGTTCTATTAATGTTTAAGGACAAATCATCATTTAATATAGACAACGTTGCTGCATAAATCCCATTAACCTTGCTCATACATAGAAATTAATAGATAAAATTTTTTTAGTAAAGATTAAATATCAACACTTTTTATAACTATATCTTTTGCTTCATTAACTATGGAGGCCAGCCGAGATAATTCTGGGCTTACATCTGGATGAATTTTTTTCATTATATTTTTGTAAGATTTCATAACTTCATCTTTAGAATATTTTTTTTTCAAATCTAAATTTAGTATTCTATAAGCTTCATCGATAGACATTGTTTCTGTATTATTCGTCTGATTAAAATTATTAAAATTAAACCTACCAGAGTTTTTTAATACTCTTAGCAATCCCCATATCCTAATCAATTGAAGTAATGATATTCCTGCTTTAGTTTTAATTAAGGGAAGAATTGCCAACAAGAATGGTAATGAAAAAATGTACCTGCCAGCATAAAACATTAAAAAAGCTAAAATAGCTGAAAAGATAATTATAAATAAGCGAATAAATTTCGAAATTTTCTTACTTGATGTTTTTGCAAACCAATTAAGGAACAAGTAAATTATTACAAAAATAATTAGTATTAAAAAAAAATAATTCATGTATTAAATTTTATTAATGAAAATACCACAATTACAAAAAAAATTAGAAGTAAAATCTTGTCACGATACAACGTGGGAAGATAACTACAGCTGGATTCATCAAGGTAATATTTTAGAAGTTTTAAAAGATAGCTCAAAATTATTACCTGAAGTAAGGAAATATTTAGAAGATGAGAATGATTATTTTGAGTATCAAATGAAAGATACTAAAAATTGTCAAAAAAAGTTATTTGATGAAATAAAAGCAAGAATAAAATTAGATGATGAGTCTTTGCCATTTAAAGATACAAATTATGAATACTGGACCAAAACTACTGCTAAAGGAAATTATTCTATTAAATTAAGAAAAAAAATTGGCTCAAACCAAATTGAAGAAATATGGAATGGCGATGTAGAAAAAGAGAAACTAAATACTGAATATTTTGGATTAGGAGATCTAGAAGTAAGTTTTAATGATAAATATCTTGGATATTCTTTAGATTTAAAAGGATCTGAGTATTACACAATCTATATTCGGGATATAGAAACAAATAAACTTATCACAGAAAATATTGAGGAAACAGGCGGAGGTATAACTTTTAGTCTAGATGATAAATATATTTTTTATTCTAAGCTTGATGAAAATCATCGTCCTAGAAAAATATTTAGACATAAATTAGGAAGTTCTGTTTCGGACGATGAACTGATATTTGAAGAAAAAAGTGAAGCTTTTACTGTAGGAATTAGTTTAAGTTCAGATGAAAAATACTATTTTATTACCACATCCGATCACAATACCTCAGAACAATATTATTTTTCTGTCAATGAAGAAAAGCCTAATCCAAAAATTATACAAAAAAGAGAAAGAGGAATTATTTACTCTGTAAATTCATGGGATAATTATTTTTATAAACATACAAATAAAAATGCAGAAGATTTTAAAATAGAAAGATCTAGCAAAATAGATGATACAAATTGGGAAACATTTATACCTGCAAAAGATGAAGTTTTGATTGGGGGTTTGGTTTTTTTAAAAAACTGGATAATCAGATCTGAAACTTCAAATGCTTTAAGTAAATTAATTTTAAGAAATCCTGAAACTAACGAAGAACAAGAAATAAAATTTACCGACGAAAAAGTAATTGTGCCAGGTATTTCTCTTAAACAAAAAGATAAAAATACAAATGAAGTATATCTATCCTACTCCTCTCCAAAAACTCCAGGAAGAACTTACTTATTCAATGTTGAGACTGAAGAAAAAAAACTAGTTAAAGAACAAGAGATTCCTTCTGGTCACAATCCTGATGATTATATTGTAGAAAGATTAGAGTGCTCTTCGCACGATGGAAGATTGGTACCGTTAACAATTACAAGACATAAAAACACTAAAGTAGATGGAAGTGCTGACTTGCTTCTTTATGGATATGGCTCTTATGGAAGTTCAATGTCACCTGGATTTTCTTCGACAAGACTAAGCTTAATTAATAGAGATATTATTTGGGTAACTGCTCATATAAGAGGGGGTATGGAAAAAGGCATGAAATGGTGGAAAGAGGGAAAATTATTAAACAAGAAAAATACTTTTGAAGATTATTTAGCAGTTGCAAGATATCTGATTGAAAAAAAATATACATCCAAAGGTAAAATTATTGGAATGGGAGGTTCTGCTGGAGGTTTATTGATGGGTGCAGTTGTAAATAAAAGTCCAGAACTATTTAAAGGAATTGTAATGGCAGTTCCATTTGTTGACTCTTTAACAACAAACTTAGATCATTCATTACCTTTAACTGTAGGAGAATTTGATGAATTTGGAAATGCAAAAGATAATAAAGATCATTTCGAATATATTTATTCTTACGCTCCTTATAACAACATAAAAAAAATGGATTACCCAAATATTTTAATTACAACAAGCTTAAGTGATAATAGAGTTTTATTTGATGAACCTGCTAAATTTACTGCAAAACTAAGAGAATATAAAACAGATAATAATTTGCTCTTGTTAAAGACTGAAATGAATGCAGGACACGGCGGTAAATCCGGTAGAGATGGGGCAATCGAAGAAATAGCTATAGACTATTCGTTTGTGCTTAAAATTACTGAAAAGCTATAATTATAAATCTTGAAAAAAAAAAAATAATACACATATAAAATTTGTAAGTCGCCTAATGGGGCTTGCATAAAATAACTTGCTTAAAAAAGGAGGATATTATGACAAGTAAGGATCTATCAATTTTCAATTCACTAAGACCATTTTCAATTGGATTTGACGATATGTTTGACCAATTTGAAAATATGTTGGGTAATGGGGGTTTGAGTATGCAATCAAATTATCCACCATACAACATCAGAAGAACAGGTCAGGACAACTATTCTATAGAAGTTGCTCTTGCAGGTTTTAGCAAAAACGATGTTGAGGTTGAATTTGAAGATAATTTATTAACTGTTAGAACAAAACAAGTTGATAAGTCAGAAAATAAAAATGATGATGGTGAAATAATCCATAAAGGTATTTCGCAAAGACAATTTGCAAGATCATTTACAATTGCTGATGACGTAAAAGTAAATGGCGCTCAGTTAAAAGATGGTCTTTTAACTATTGCTTGTGAAAGAATTATACCTGATCATAAAAAGAAAAAACTTATTGAAATAAAATAAGCTTAACCTTGCTTGTGGGGCTCTGCCCCGCAAGTTTAAATACATCCGCTGGAACTAAAACCAATAATAATACCCGAGGTATTTATCTCAAATTTTCTCTCACAAGGTATTCCGTATTTTTTTGTTTTGTAAACTAAAGTTTCATTCCCAAGTTCATTCACATAGTCTTCGCTAGGAGATCCGAGTTCCATTTTAAGTTCATTGACTTCTTTTCCAACAAATTGTCCGTATTTTTCATTTTCTTTTTCAGCAACTGCATCAGATTTTTTTTTTATAGTTTGACAACCTGATAAAAGAATAAAAGTGAAAATAGAAATTAGAATTATTTTAAATTTCATAAACTAGTAGATAAGGAATTATAACAACCAAAATAAGGCATAATATAAACTTCTCAGTTGAAAATTGTTAATAATTCAATCTAAATTCACGAAATTCAATTAAGAATCGAATAGTAGTCTTATTTTAGGAGGAACAAATGTTAGATAATTATTTTAACTATAAAAAACATAAAACTGACTTTCGTACTGAGGTCATAGCTGGAGTAACAACCTTCTTAACTATGGCTTACATTATGTTTTTAAATCCATTTATACTTTCAGGAGAATTTGCTGGACCTGAAAAAGGATTTTTTGATTTTGGAGCAGTTTATACAGCAACAATTTTAGCAACCGCGCTCGCCTGTTTTATCATGGCGTTTTATGGAAAAACTTGGCCTATTGGCTTGGCTCCAGGAATGGGAATTAATGCTTTCGTTGCTTTTGGTGTTTGTGCCGGAATGGGATACACACCTCAAGAGGCATTGGGAGCTGTATTAGTAGCAGGAGTATTGTTCTTAGTAATTTCGCTTACACCAATTAGAGCATGGTTAATCAACTCTATACCTAAAAGCTTAAAGTTAGGTATTGGTGCAGGTATAGGATTATTTCTAGCGATCATTGGACTGCAAATAATGGAAGTTGTAGTTGATGATCCAGTAACATTGGTAAAACTTGGCGATCTAAGTAATCCATTGGTTTTATTAGGATGTGCTACCTTTATTGCAATAATTGTGCTGGAAAAAATGAATATTAAAGGAAATATTATAATTGGTATTTTAGTTTTTAGTATAATTGCATGGGTTGCGGGTCTTGCAAATTTCAATGGTATTGCAAGTTCTCCTCCTCCAATGACTTATCTTTTTGAGTTTGATTTATCTGCTGCAATGACTGCTGGAATGTCGACAGTAATTTTCACATTATTGTTTATAGATTTTTTTGATACAGCAGGAACTTTAACTTCGGTTGCAAACGTGGCTGGAAAAGTTGATAAAAAAGGTAAAGTTCAAGATATTAATAAAGCGATGTTATCAGACAGTGTATCTACAGTAGCTGGTGCAATGATGGGAACTACAACTGTAACAAGTTATGTTGAGTCAGGTGCTGGTGTAAAAGCTGGTGGTAAAACAGGAATGACATCACTTGTAATTGGAGTGTTATTTTTATCTTGTATATTTTTTGCACCATTAGCTACAAGTTTGCCTAAGCAAATCGATGGAGCGGCATTATTATTTGTTTCTGTTCTATTTGTAAGAAATATTACTGATATCGAATGGAACGATATAGGTGAGTCGGCACCTGCTATTCTGGCAATGATTGCTATGCCACTAACCTACAGTATTAGCAATGGTATTGCCTTAGCATTTGTTTCTTATGCTCTAATAAGATTGCTAACTGGTAAAGCTTCTAGCACTTCACCTGCAATTTGGGTAATTGCGGTTCTAAGTGTAATCAGCTTTGCTGTGGCTTAATAATTATCTACGAAGGGCTAGAGTTTCACTCTAGCCCTTTTTTTGTTTTTCAATAATCTCTTCTATAGAAATTTCTTCATAATGTTCAGTAGGTTGAACAATCCAAGGGTCATTTTCTAATCTTATTGGGCAAAAATCTGGTGTAAATGTAGATGATTTTTTCTTCCACAAGCAAGCAGTTTTGATTTCCTGTATTTTATTTTTTATTGGTTCATATTTTTTTAACCAATCTATGCTTTTATTAAGTGTGAGACCTGTATCAGACAAATCATCTACTAATAAAACTCTTTTAAAATCCTCATCTTTAGCAATTGAGCTTATATCTCGTGCAAAAATTAACTCTCCCTGTTTATCTTCCATCCCCTCGCCTGAATAGCTTTGTATTACTATGTATGCTGTAGGAAGTTTTAATATTCTTGATAAAATATCTATTATTGGAGCCGCACCTCTCATAATTCCAACTAGTACTGTTGGTTTAAAATTGTTTGTTATTTCTACTGAAAGTTTTTCAACTGTATCTAAGTACTCCTCAAAGCTAATTATTAATTTTTCTGGCATAAAATCTGGTATCATAAATATAAATATTTAAAAAGGAGAATTATTATGAAAGCTTATTGGATAAGTTTGTACACAAAAATTGAAAACCAAGAAAACTTAAAAAAATATGCTGAAACAGTTACACCAATTATAAAAAGTTTTGGTGGTGTGCCTCTTGTAAGAGGTGGAAAACATGAATCTTTTGAAGGTGATAACTTTTTAAGAACTGTAGTTTGGGAATTTCCAAGCTACGATAAAGCGATAGAATGTCATCATTCTGAAGAATATCAAAAAGGTTGGTCTTTAGCCAAAAATACAACCACAAGACATATGCAGGTAATTGAGGGATTTAGTACTGAATAGGTTCATTATCTATAGATCTCCAAAGATACCATGTTGCAACAGAACAATATGGAGTAAATTTTTTTTTTAGTTTTTCTACAAAAACTTTAGGTGGAAAATATTTTTTTTTGTAATTATTTGATATTGCTCTTAACAAACCAATATCCTGGATAGGCCAAATATTTGATCTATTATATGTGAATAATAAAATCATTTCTGCAGACCACCTTCCAATTTGTCTTAATTCAGAAAGATAATTTATCGCTTCTTCATCATTCATTTTTTTTATTAAATTTGGATTAAATGATTTGTTCAAAAATTTTTTTGCTAGTTCTTGAATTCCTCTAGTTTTTTGTTTGCTTAAACCACAGCTCTTTAGCTGGGAAAAAGTTAAACTTGATACAACTTTTGGAGTTATTTTGCTTTTACATTTTTTTTTAAATTTTAAGAAAACACTATTTGCGGCAGCAACACTGATCTGTTGACCAATTATACTTTTACACAATGAAAAAAAAACATTTTTTCTAGTTGTTAAATTGTTATCAGAATATAACTTTATTAAATTTCTCATCACTTTATCATTTTTTGAAAGATATTTTTTAGCTTTATTCCAATAAGTAGGTGCCTTACTCATTTCTTGTGACCGATAGTTGTTTTTTATAATAAATTTCTCTTCTAAATATAATTACTGATGATAAGATTACCAAAGCAGAACCAAATAATGTTGAAATAGTTGGTACTTCGTCCCATATCAAATAACCAAATATAATTCCAAATATTAAAGCTAAATACTTTAATGGTGTTACTAATGAAACTTCTGATAATTTATATGACTGACTTAAGAGTAAATTTGCAACGCCACCTAACACTCCCACAAGGGACAATAAAATAAAATCTTTAAATGATGGCATGACCCATCCAAATGGCAAAGACATCAATCCCAATATAGTGATTGACGCAGAAAAATAGAAAGAAATAAGCCATACAGGCTCAGATGTAGATAGCTGTCTTATTGCTATAGCAACATATGACAAACCAAGACAAAAAATTATTGGATAAATGTAATAAATATTCAATAAACTTAAACCTGGCTGGGTAATTATTATTATACCTACAAATCCAACTATGACAGCAAGCCACCTATAAATCCCTACTTTTTCACTTAGAAAAAATATGGACATTATTGTTGTAAAAATTGGAGCAGCAAATGAAATACTCACAACTGTTGCTAATGGTAAATTTCTTAGTGCTATAAATATTGCAGTCAGAGCAATCAATCCAGCAAAACATCTTAGGAAATGTAATCCTGATCTTTGAGTTTTATAAAAATTATTTAGCCTGCCGCGAGGAATTAAAAACATTATAGGCAATAAACCAAAAAAGCCTCTAAAAAATAAAACCTCTCCTAATGGATAATTTTCTGACCACTTTACAATCAAATCCATTACAGAAAATGCACATACTGATAAAAACATGTACAAAAAACCTAATTGATTTTTAGAAAGCATATTATTATCTTTAAATTAAATACAACATTTATCAATGGAAATAGCAGTTTTAGCACTTGGATGTTTTTGGGGACCTGAACAAAAGTTTGGGAGAATTGATGGAATAATCAGAACAGAAGTTGGATACTGTGGAGGTAAATCAGAAAAAACAAATTATAAAGAAGTTTGTACAGGAACAACTGATCATGCTGAAGTTGTTAAATTAGAGTACGATGAAAATACAATTTCATATGAAAATATTATTAAATATTTTTTTGAATTTCACGACCCTACTACTTTAAATTCGCAAGGACCTGATTTTGGAACACAGTATAGAAGTGAAATATTTTATTTAAATGAAAAACAAAAATTAATTGCTGAAAAGTTGATTAACGAAGAAAATCAAAAATTAAATGGAAAAGTTGTTACAAAATTATCTGCATTAAAAAATTATTGTGTTGCTGAAGAATATCATCAAAAATATTTAGAGAAAAAATATTAATGTCTCTAGTTTCAACTGAATGGCTTGAACAAAATCTTAAAAATGTAAAAATATTAGATGCCTCTTGGCATATGCCTGCATCAAATAGAAATGGATTTGAAGAATATAAAATTGAACATATATCTAACTCAATTTTTTTTGATTTAGATAAAAATTCTGATCAAAATTCTTCTCTTCCTCACATGCTTGCAGATTCTTTAACATGGGAAAAAAATATCTCTCATATGGGAATTGGTAATAATGACAGGATAATAATTTATGATAATTCAGATGTATTAAGCGCATGCAGATGTTGGTATAATTTTATTTACTATGGTCATGATCCAAAATTAGTTAGTGTTTTAGATGGAGGTTTTAATAAATGGAAGAGTGAAAAAAGACTAACTTCAAATGAAATCTCAGATTTAAATTTCTCAAATTATAGAGCAGATGAAAAAAAAGAAATGGTAAAAAATAAAAAACAAATTGATGAAAATATAATAGAAAAAAAATTTGTAGTACTTGATGCAAGAAGTAAAGAGAGATTTGAAGGTAAAATTCCAGATCCAAGAAAAGATGTTAGAAGTGGATCAATTCCAGGTTCATGTTGTTTGCCATTTAACACTCTTATCGAAAGTGATAAAACTTTTAAAAACTTAGACGAATTAAATAATATATTTAACAATCTAACAAAAAATAATGAAAACCTAGTTTTTTCATGTGGTTCAGGGGTAACAGCTTGTGTTTTGGCGCTTGCATATTCTCTAGTAAATACTACATATGTCCCTACAATTTACGACGGCTCGTGGGCTGAATACGGAAAAATAACAAGCTAAAAAAATGAAACGATCAACAAAATTAACAACAATTATTTTTATATTTTTTTTCATTATTGCCGGCGTAATTGTTGCAAGAACAATGATTGGGAATCACTTTAAAAAGAAATTTAGTAAAAGACCTCCTCCTGGAATAATTGTAACATATGCTGAAAACCGTATTTTTGAAAATAATATAAGTACATTTGGAACTGCAATACCGTTTCAAACTCAAGCTTACAAAGTAGAAAAGTTTGAGATAGTAGATGAAATAAAATTTAATACTAAAGTTAAAAAAGGTGATCTAATTGTTCAACTAAAAAATAGAAAAATTGTTGCTCCGTTTGATGGTGTAATTGGAAAAAAAGAATTCTCTGAAGATGTTGAAGTTTCAAAATCATCAATTTTAATTAATTTAGACGATGCTTCTATAATTTATTGCGATGTTAAAGTTCCTGAAATTTATGTACCTTTTATAGAAGTGGGTTTACCTGTAAAAATTCAATATTCTGGTTCAAACAAGAAAATTTTTGAAGGTGAGGTTCAATCAATATCAAGTAGAATTACAGAAGATACTAGATCTTTGCCAATAAGAATTAAAATAGATAATGAAAAAGGAGAGATACTTCCAGGATCATTCCTTGAGATTTCAATTAGGTATAATGTAAGAAATAATTTGGGCGCACCAGATACGAGCACAATTGTTGAGGGTGATAATGTATTTATTTATAAAGTTGATGAAGAGAATAAAGCTATAAAAACAAAAGTTAATATTGGCGATAGATACAATGGATTTGTTGAAATTATTGAGGGAATAAATTCTGGAGATAAGATTGTTGCTGAAGGATTGAAAAAAGTAAGACCAAACGGAAAAATTAAACCTCTAGAAAAAGGTGCTCAACAACAAAGTTCGAACTGGAAAAAAAAAACAAAACCAAAAAAAGATGAACAAAAAAAAGGTAAATTTGATTGGTTGAAAAAACTTAATATATTTAAAAAATCAGACTCAGAAAAAAAGTAAGAAACTAAATGTATTTAACCGAAGTAAGTATCAAAAGACCTGTAGTTGCATGGGTTATGTCTTTGGTTTTAATTATTTTTGGAATGTTTGTTTTTTCAGAACTTCCAGTAAGAGAGTTACCAGAAGGAATTCAGCCACCTGTTGTTCAGGTTCAAACAGATTATAAATCAGCATCCGCAGATATAATTGATGAAGAAATTACACAAAAAATTGAAGATGTAATTGGAGGAGCAGAAGGAATTAAAAACATTGACTCAAGTTCTTTAAATGGAAGAAGTAGGATAAATATTGAATTTGATACAGATATAGATTTAGACGATGCTGCAAATGATATACGTGAGAGAGTCTCTAGAGTTGTTGATAATTTACCGAGTGAGTCGGATCCACCTCAAATTTTAAAAAGAGCAGCAGGTTTTACTACTACTATGTGGGTTGCAGTATCATCTCCTACTTGGAGTGATTTAGATTTAGGAGATTATGCAGAAAGATATTTAGTTGATGTTTTTTCAAGTGTTCCAAATGTTGGAAGGATTTTAGTTGGTGGGTTAAGAGAATTAAGCGTTAGAATTTGGGTAGATCCAATAAAATTAGCAGCTAATGATTTAACTATACAAGAAGTTGAAAGAGCTCTAAGAAATGAAAATATAAATCTTCCTGCAGGTACTCTAGAGGCAGATAACAAAGATCTTACTTTAAATATAGATAAGTCCTACACAAACATTGATACAATTAAACAACTACCAATAAAAAAGAATAAAGAGAAGGCAGTAATTTTATCAGATGTAGCAAATATTGAATTTGGTCCAGTATCTGAAAAAACGCTATTTAAAGCTCAAAGAAAAAATGCTCAAAACCTTAAAACAGTTGGAATAGGAATTTATGCGAGAAGTGGTGCTTCAACTGTTGAGCTTTCAAAGCAGATAAAAAACAAAATAGAGGAAATCAATCCAACTTTACCTGATGGTCTTAGTCTAGAGATAGCTTTCAATAGAGCAACCTATGTAGGTACTGCAATTGAAGAGGTTTATAAAAGTTTAATTATTGCATTTGTTCTCGTTGTTTTAATTATTTACTTATTTTTAGGAAATCTTAAGGCAGTAATCGTACCAGCTGTTGCCTTACCGGTTAGTTTGATAGGATCATTCTTAGGACTATATATATTTGATCTGTCCATAAATATTTTTGTACTTTTAAGTTTTATTTTAGCAATTGGTATTATCACAGATGACTCTGTTATCATGACAGATGCCATTTATACACGTATCGAAAAAGGAGAAACACCTTTAGTTGCTGCTTACAAAGGATCAAAACAAATTACATTTGCAATTATTGCAACAACTTTAATTCTTGTTGCTGTATTTTTGCCTTTGATTTTTATAAAAGGAATTTCAGGAACACTATTTAGAGAAACTGCGATAGCTCTTTCTTTTTCTATAGTCGTTTCATCATTTGTAGCTTTAACTTTATCACCAATGCTGGGTAGTAAATTTTTAAGTAAAAAGGAAAGAAAAGGTTTCTTTGTTAAAAAATTTAATAATGCATTTAAATCTTTTTCAGATGGTTATGTCGAGACATTAAGTTATTGGTTAAATAAAAAAAAAACTATTTCTTTATTCATTATACTTATAGTTGCTGGCTCAATTTATCTTTTCAACTTTACAAAAAAAGAATTAATCCCAACTGAGGATAGAGGATCTTACCTCATAATTGGATCTACTGATGAAGGGAGCTCCTTTGAGTATACTCAAGAGAAAGCCCAAATAATTGAAAGTAGGTTATTAAAATTACTTGAGGCAGAAGATAGTCCATATGAAAGATTAATTATGCGTGTTCCTGGTTTTGGAAGATCGGCAACCTCTTACAATACTTTTATAATCATTGCTTTGCTTGATGAATGGAAAAATAGAGAGAAAGGAAGCCAAACTGTTTTGAGAGAGGCAATTGGTCAGATAGTGTCTGTTCCAGAAACATTTGCTTTTCCAATATCACCTCAATCAATAAGGGTTTCGAGCTACAATAAACCAGTGCAAATGGTTATTTATGGAACAAGTTATGAAGAACTAGAAAAAATTCAAAACGAAGTAATAAGAAAACTAAGAGGAAATAGAAATCTCTCAAGAATTGAAAGTGATTACACAAAAAATAAACCAGAAGTAAAACTTATAACTAATAAAAATAGAGCAAAAGACCTAGGTGTATCAACAGAAACCATAGGTCGTACTTTAGAGACTTTTTACGGAGGAAAAA
>WTIW01000123.1 GCA_011526385.1 Pelagibacteraceae bacterium
GAGGGGTGATTGTGGCTTTCTATTTTAAATACTATTGCATCATCATCTCCAATATCAATTACACCAGCATTTTCTCCAGGCCCTTGTATTACTTGCTTTCCTTTAGTGTGAAGTTTTTTTAGGTGTTTTCTTGATGATTTATATGAGCAATGCTCATTCCACATTGCTGAAAATATTGCAAGTTCAGTTAGATTTGGATTTCTTTTTAATAATTCACAGATTTTTTCATACTCATCTTTTTTTAATCCATGTTCTATTGCAATTTTTTCTGTTACTTCCATTATTTCAAATTTCCGATTAAATTTTCAAAGAATAAAGAACCATCTTCTCCTGATAGATATTTATCAATCATTCTTTCAGGGTGGGGCATCATACCTAAAACATTTTTTTTATCGTTTAATATTCCTGCAATATTTTTAATTGCACCATTTGGATTATTTTCATCATCATCATTGCCATTTTCATTACAGTAAGTAACAGCTATCTGATTATTATCTTCTAATGATTTAATTTCATCTTCAGAGCAGAAATAGTTTCCCTCATTATGTGCTATATGAAGTTCAAGTATTTCTTTTTTTATATTCTTGAAATATTTATTCTGTTTGTCTTTAACTTTTACAAATACATTTTTACAAATAAAATTAAGATATTTGTTTTGTTGTAATATACCTGGCAATAATCCTGTTTCTGTTAATATTTGAAAACCATTACAAATACCAAGTACAAGACCTCCTGAATTTGCAAAATCAATTACAGATTTTATAATTTTTGACTTTGAAGCAATGCTCCCACACCTTAAATAATCCCCATAAGAAAATCCGCCTGGAAGAACAATTAAATCACTTTTAGGTATTGATTGATCATTGTGCCATACCATTTGGTTTTTAAATCCAAATTTCTTTAAAGCAACATCCATGTCTCTATCACAATTTGAGCCTGGAAAAATAATTACTGAAGACTTCATTAACGTTTAAAGAATTTTGTAATCCTCTATAACGAGATTTGCTAAAAGTTTTTTACACATTTCTTCAACTTGAGACTTTGCTTTAGCTTCATCATTTTCATTTACATTAATTTCAAAAAACTTTCCCTGCCTTACATCATCAACATTGCTAAAACTCATTCCATTTAGTGTTTGTTGAATTGCTTTACCTTGAGGATCTAGAACTCCATTTTTTAGAGTTACAACTACTTTAATTTTCATTATTTCTTTTTAAATTTAACTGCTTTTGGTTTACTATATTTTAATGGTCTAATGTTAGATTGTTCATGAAGTATATTTAATCTTCTAGCAACTTCCTGGTATGCTTCAACTAAATTTCCAAGATCTTTTCTAAATCTATCTTTATCTAATTTTTTATCTGTAGTTGCATCCCACAATCTGCAGGTGTCAGGACTAATTTCATCAGCTAAAATGATATCTTTTTTACCGTTTTTTTCTATTCTTCCAAATTCAACTTTGAAATCTACAAGTTTTATTCCAACACCTCTAAACATACCTTGTAAGAAATCATTAATTCTTCTTAGTTCATCTGAGATAAAATCAATTTCAAAATCATCCATCCATTTAAATGCTAGAATATGCTCTTTACTTACTAATGGATCACCCAGCTCATCGTTTTTGAGACAATATTCAATTAAAGGATATTCAAGAATTGTTCCATCTTCGATACCAAGTCTTTTTGTTAAAGATCCTGTTGCAACATTTCTAACTATAAATTCAATTGGAATTATTTCAACTAGCTGAACAAGCTGTTCTCTCATATTAAGACGCTTAACTAAGTGATTTTTTATTCCTACTTGGTTAAGTTGAGTTAAAATATGCTCTGAAATTCTATTGTTTAAAATTCCTTTACCATCGATGATATCTTTTTTTTGATTATTGTAGGCTGTCGCGTCATCTTTAAAATGTTGAATAACTAAATTTTTATCACTAGTTGCAAAAATAATTTTTGCTTTTCCTTCGTATAATTTTTTTCCTTTTTTCATTATTTGAATACTCTTTTAAATATATAATTTACGTTCTTAAAATGTTTAGTGTATGTAAATATTTTATCAATTTTCTTTTCAGAAATTCTACCTGTAATATTCTTATCTTTTTTAACTAACTCAATTAAATTGATTTTTTTTGCAAAACTAGCTTTTGCGTGACTTTGCACTAATCTATAAGCCTTTTCTCTTTGCATTCCTGATTTTGTCAGCTCTAACATCATTTCTTGAGAAAATACTAACCCTTTAGTTATATTTAAATTTTCTAACATTTTCTTTGGGTAAACAATCATCTTATCAAGAACATTCGAAAGTCTTACAAGCGCAAAATCCAAAGTTATATTTGCATCAGGACCAATATTTCTTTCAACACTTGAATGAGAAATGTCTCTTTCATGCCATAGAGCTATATTTTCTAAAGCTGGTATTACATGACTTCTAACCATTCTAGCAAGACCAGTTAAGTTTTCACTTAAAATTGGATTTTTTTTATGAGGCATAGCTGAAGATCCTTTTTGATCTTTTGAAAAATATTCTTGAAGCTCATAAACTTCTGATCTTTGTAAATGTCTTATTTCAGTTGCAACTCTTTCAACTGAACCTGCTATTATTCCTAACGTTGCAAAGTAGTGAGCGTGCCTGTCTCGTGGTATAATTTGAGTAGATATTGGCTCTGGCTTTAATTTAAGTTTTTTTGCAACATAAACTTCAATTTTTGGATCAATATTTGCAAATGTTCCAACAGCCCCTGAAATTGCGCAGGTAGATATATCTTCAATTGCATCTTTAAGTCTTTTTTTATTTCTTTTGAATTCTTCATAGAAAGAAGCAAGCTTTAAACCAAATGTAATAGGTTCAGCATGTATCCCGTGACTTCTACCAATACATGGTGTCATTTTATATTTTTTTGCCTGTCTTTTTAAAACAGATAAAATTTTATCAATATCATTTAGTAAAATTTTTCCAGATTGAACGAGTTGAATATTTAAACTTGTATCAAGAACATCAGAAGAGGTCATGCCCTGATGCAAGTATCTAGCTTTAATTCCAGCTTGTTCAGTAATTGAGGTTAAAAAAGCAATTACATCATGCTTTACTTTGGCTTCAATATCGTGAATTCTTTTTACTTTAATTTTACCCTTTTTTCTTACAATTGAGGCAACACCTCTTGGAATTATTTTATATTTTTCCATAGCCTCAGCTGCTGCAACTTCAACATCAAGCCATATCTTATATTTGTTTTCCTCCGACCAAATATCAACCAGTTCTTTTCTTGAGTATCGAGATATCATTAATTTTTATATGGGGGCCTCTTATAACCTTTAACAGATTCTGTAAATATTTCATAAGAATCCTCTGTAATTCCTATTGTATGTTCAAATTGTGCTGATAAAGATTTATCTTTTGTTACCGCTGTCCAACCATCATTTAAAACTTTAACATCATATTTTCCATCATTAATCATTG
>WTIW01000099.1:0-1392 GCA_011526385.1 Pelagibacteraceae bacterium
TGGAAGAGGCATTAATCTTGCTGCCTCCCAGTTACTTGCATGATTTTCATCAAGTTCACCTGTATCAGAAATATGTGTTGCTGATAAAGAACCTTGCCATTCTTTCTTTTGCCTATATTGGAATTGTGCTTGATATAAAAATCCACCTTCACCTACTTTTGCTGTTATAGCAGGTGCAGTAAAGGCTAACTTATCAGCTTGAATGTTTCTTATAATTTCAGTTAATCTTGCTTTGAGCGCTTGAGGGCTTGCAGCAATAATTGCGTCTCCAGTTCCTCCTGCTTCTGCTAAATCATGAAAGGCTGATATACCACGTGCACTAATTCCTGTTCCATATGCAATAGGTATAGTTTTGACAGGATTTTCTGTTCTATTTGCTAATTCTCTAATTGTTCTAAAAGCGGTCGTTTCCCCAGAGGTAAATTCTCCATCTCCGATTACGATTAAATAATTACCTTGGCAATCTGAGTTTCTATCAATTGGACTTTCCGTTGGATGATCGAAATAATCTTTAGCTTGTTGTGCAAAAAAATTAGCATTCGTCCAACTAGAAGGGGTCGCCCTCATTATTTCTGTATTAGTCTTTGAAGCACCATCCCGATCAGCTTTAACAAATATACAGTTTACACTTGTACAAGGAACACCATTGTCACTTCCATTATCCCACCTTTCGAAACTAGGAACTCTTCTTTGATCTAACCCAAAGCTACCACCGTAAAGAGCATAAAAAGCTCGATTAAACCATCTTCTCAACCAAGTCATTTCATGTCTTCCTTGAGCTTCATTTCTAGTTATTGAATTAATCCCGTTAACACTAAAAGGTCGCCACCACCCCCAAACAAGGTAATCAGACCAAATTCCGTATCCAAAGTTAACACTTGATATTAAAGAACTATCAGTAACTATGGATTGTATTGCTCTTTGAGCTCCTTGCATTCTCGTCATACTCTCCGTGATACCAGTAATTTTTTTAAAATTTAGATCATAATCAAAGCTTTGAATGGATCTGTTTCGCGAGTCTGCAACATATATTCTAGAATTACTGCTCTCTAAAGATATGTGATAAGGCTCTTGAAATCTAATATCACTTCTATTCGTTGGATTATAACGGGCATTAACTCCCCCCCACCTTCCAACAGAACGATCAATTGTAATTGAAGTACCAGAAAGTGAGATTTTTGTAAGATTATGTCTAAAACTGTCTGTTACAAAAAATTGATTTGGCATAGTTGGATGACCTACAATAGATGATGGGGTATGAATAAAATTTACATTATTTATTGTAAAAGTTTCGCTTGGATTACTATTAAAACAAGTTCCTGTAGAACTAAATTTATATAATTGTGTCTGTGATCTTCTATCTTGTGATCCGATTGCAACTAAATTTCCATC
>WTIW01000099.1:1492-14077 GCA_011526385.1 Pelagibacteraceae bacterium
GAGTTTGAATTTGAAATAGGTGTTACGGCAAGTGTTTGATTCCCATAATTAATTCCAACTGTTGTTCTGTTTCTCATACTGCCTGATACATCCAACATAATTAAAACGTTTGCAGGAACATCAGCTTCACCCCCGGTTCCAGGAGGTAAAGTTTTTGAATTTATTGGATTAATAAATAAGATATTTATAAATATTATTTTAACTAAAATTTTTAAATAAGTATTCATTAATTTTTTTCCTCAAATTCTTTTGGATTTACACCATCTGAATTTGATGTTGCATTAATTACTTGTCTCATTTCTCTACTTGAGATTTCTAGTTCTTCTCTCCACAAATTATCATCTACTTTTAACTTTAGATACATTGCGTATTTGTCTTTTTTTAGATTCCACATATTGTAACCATTGTAAAATTGTGGATTTCCACCATCTTCAAAATCTCCGAATTTAGATTTTGCAAAATTCATGAGTATTAAATTTTCAGTTGTTCGATTTTTGTCAGGTTGATTTTCAACAAACATAGTTATCGAACCAAGAATTTTATCTACGAATATATATTTTACAGTTATATTATCAAATCCAATACCATTACATATGTCACTTGCAGGTAAAAAAATTTCCGAATATTTAGTTATTTCATCAAAAACTAAAGGTCCAAATTTTTTTTCATGTTTTTTAAGAAATTTTTTTCCAACATCAATTTCAAAGTCACAATTTGCTTCTGCATTAGAAAATTGAAATAAAACTAAGCTTAAAAATAGAATAGAAATTTTTAAAAATTTAAATTTCATAAATTTATAATAATTGATTTTAAATTATTAAATAGGGTACTAATTTAACTTTAGTATCAAAAATGGGTTATTTTAATGTCCAAAATGGGAATTATCTTGGTAAAACCATTATACTTTCTAGAGGTACAATAATTTTATCATCATCAAAAATACCACAGCCAAAAATACGATAAGCCATTCCATCTTTTCCACTATCCGTCGCGCCTTTTTTAATACTTTCACCGGTTCCTTTAAAAGGTGCTGGTCCTATTTGAGTTAGGAAATATTGGTATTTAAATTTATTTAATCTGTTCTGCTCTTTAGTCCTATCAGCAGAAGATAGATCGTGATTAATGATATTAGTAGATACAAAGTCTTTATAATTACCTTCACCAATTACGACGACCTTTGAAGTTGATGTTGGATTAGTTGGTGGTGGTCCAAAAACTGCTTTAAATGTTGCTCTATCAATGTCTGAAAAACTATTATAACACGAGCTTACATCAGCGCTCGGAGGGTTTGTTACACTTGCATTATTTGAAGGCAAACCTCTTTTTGATAAATCTCTATTCCCATCATTTTTGTAAGGTCCTTTAAATTGGTTAAGTAAATATTTTTCTCCTTCAATTAATGCAGTTTCTGCAACATAAAAAGTTTGTTGGTACTCATCACTGACATTATTACTTTGATGATCGCTTGCTGAAATAACAATTAAAGCACCACCCATTAATGACATCGCCATTAATAAAACTAATGATAAAACTAATGCAAAACCTTTTTCATTTTTTTTATTCATTATTGTAGTCCTATATTTCTTGCATTTGCAGTTACTGTAATTGTGTCTCTAAAATATCTATCATCTTTTGCAATATCTCTTCCAGTTGCAATTGATGTGATTGTTCTCATCGCTGAAGATCTATAAAACGCTTTTGAAGAACGAACTACAATTGAGATATCAACAGTTTTAACATCGTAAGCTTCAGAATCTGATGGAGCAGGGGAACCTGCAATAATTCTACCATCTTCATCAAAAGGAATGAAAACTAAATCTTGAACATAATCTAAAATTTTTTCTTCATCATAAGTTGTTTCATCACTGTCAGTTGCTGGATCACTCCAACTAGATGATGTTGAATTCCATCTGTGTTTAGATTTAAAAACTGCAAAACCTTCAATAACAGTTGATCCTCCAGGAATGGTTTCATCTATGATTGTTGATTTTTTACACTCATAAGTAATTTTATATCTTGTATAATCAAATCGATCTCCTTCTGCTGCACTTTTATTATATTCTATTCCACCATAAACGATTTCAATTTTATCACAGCTTGAACCAATTCCAGTTCCTTTTGTAATTTTAATTGGGTTATGCGCAGATGATGCAGGAATATCATCGTTGATATATTTATAACCAGCCATTCTAACTTCTCTTAAAATTTGCCCAACCAAATCTCTTCCAGCTTGGCTAATTTTTGCTCTATCAGTTACTTGTCTGTAAGTATTGTTTACTATTGTATAAGAAGTAAACATTGCAGCCATCATTAAACTAGAAATTACCACCGCAATTAAAATTTCAATTAAGGTTAATCCTGCAACTGAACTAAGTTTTTTTTTCATTATTGAACTTGGAAATATAATCTTTTTGTTTTGCTTCCACTTTCTAATTTAAGTTCCATTTTCCCAATATAAATATCGTCGTGTGCTTGCGTTTTAGTATAAGCACATCCAGTATGACACATTTTATACATGTTTAATTTTTTTCTTTCAGTTGTTGCATTATTACATTTTAGGAAATTTTTTGACATTCTTGATGTCCATTTATCCATCTTGTTTTCAACTGCATTTGTTTTTGTGTAGTTAGTTACAATTGTTGGAGTGTTCGTTCCACACTGTTGATTTGATAGAGACCATGGATTTGTAGTTAAATAATCTATAAATTTTACAGCTGCACGTTCTTGATCTTTATCAGAGTATAAATCTTCAGCCACCATTCCAGCTATATAAGTCGCTTTTGTTCTTTCACCTGATACATCAATGGATCTAACTGAATACTGAACCATTTGAAATACAGCTACAAATCCAATTCCTATAATTGCAGTTGCAACTAAACCTTCAATAAGGGTAATACCTTTTTCAGTTAGTCTTTTTATCTTTTTATCTACTTCGCCAAGCATTTGTTGAATAATTCCATTTATATTTTTGTATCATGCCAAATCTTGAGTAGTTTACAAGATAAACTGGATGTTTGTCGCTTGAATTAAATTGCCCCGAGCTTCTTGGATCACATGATTGTTCTTTATAATAACATATAGTTACATAGTTTGGAGTTGCTTTTTGATCTAAACTTATATTTTGTTGACTTAAAGCGGTTGCAACTCTTTTAAAGTATTTTCCACCTTTTGAAAAACATATAGCACCACTTCCACCACCATCAGTTAGATGAAATAATTTTATGTCCTCTAAAGTGTAGGTTATAATTTCATCAGCAGAACTAAATATTCCAGCGCTACAATCCATAGTATCACCATTATTTAATCTATTAGAAAATTCTTCCTGTTTAATTCCTTTTGCAGAAATTGTTACGCCATTTTCAATTAAAACACGCACATAAGGATAAACTCCTCTTTCAACTTGAGAAGTTGCAGTTGTAAAGACTGTTGCAATTTTTTCTGAATGAGATCTTACTTTTCTATCTATTTGCCATTTACTAAAGTTTGGAAAACCAACACCTGCAATCGCTCCTATGATTGCAAGGACAACCAACATTTCTATGAGTGATAAACCTTTAATGTTCTGCTTTTGCTGCGCTTGCATCTATTTTTCCTGAAGTAACAAGATCCTGAATTGATTTTTCCATTGTAATCATTCCATCTCTTACCGCAGTTTGCATGATGCTTGGAATTTGGTGGATCTTTGCTTCCCTAATTAAGTTTTGAACTGGAGCAGTACATTTCATAACTTCAAACGCACCACATCTTCCTTGACCATCTTTTGTTTTAAATAATCTTTGAGTGACCACCATTTTTAATGAAGTTGAAATCTGTGCTCTAATTTGTGCTTGTTGCTCTGGAGGAAATACGTCAATGATCCTGTTAATGGTACTTGGTGCTCCACTTGTGTGTAATGTTCCAAATACTAAGTGACCTGTTTCAGCTGCAGTTAATGCAAGACTAACTGTTTCTAAATCTCTCATCTCTCCAACAAGAATTACATCCGGATCTTCCCTTAGTGCTGCTTTTAATGCAGCTGCAAAAGATTGAGTTTGTTTTCCAACTTCTCTGTGAGACACAATACTTTGATGATCTGTGTGAATAAATTCAACTGGGTCTTCAACAGTAATAATATTTGCTGTTCTTGTTTTATTAATTTCATTTACGATTGCTGCAAGCGTTGTTGATTTTCCAGATCCAGTAGGACCAGTTACAAGTACTAAACCTTTATGCATATCAATAATATCATAAAGTACTTGAGGAAGACTAAATTGTTCCATATCTGGAATTTTACTTTCAACTCTTCTGCATACACAAGCTGGACCATTAATAGTTTTATAAAAGTTAGCTCTAAATCTTAGTCCACCTAATGTAATAGCTGTATCTAATTCGTGTGTTGTTTCAAATTTTTCTAATTCACCTTCATTACAGTTCATTGATAATAAATCTTTTAGATCTTGTGCTGTAACAGGAGTGTCTTTTTCCATAATAATTTCACCCGTTTGTCTAAATGCAAGAGGCGAGCCAGCTCTTATATGGAAATCAGAAATTTTTTTATTATTTTTTGCGAGTTCTTCTAATTTTTCAAACATGATCTAGTGATACTATAAAAAGCAAAATTCTAGTAAAGAATTTAGCATTTTGACCCATTTAGGACAGCGAAATTGTTAATTTCATCTCTTTAATTAACCAAAAAACTTAATTTTTTATATAAATAGTTATAAATAGTGTAACTTATATAAAGAATGAAAAATCCTTTAAGTAATTTATTTAAAAAAAAAGATGGAGGCGCGCCAGCTGTAACGCCACCAACATCAGCAGCAAAAAAAGAAGGATTTTTTGCAAAGCTAATTAAAAACAGATTAGGAAAATCCTCAGCTAAAGGTGAGGAAATAGTTGGAGTTGATCTTTCAACAACTGAAATTCGTTTAGCTCAAATTTCAAGCAACAAAGCAAACCAATGGGTTTTAGAAAAATTTTACGTGCACAAGTATGAGGGAATTCCAGAAGGTGGAACAGTTCTCGAGCACCCAGATAAAGTTGCAGATGAATTAAAACTTGCACTACAAAAATCAAAAATTTCAACATCTAATGCTGCTATTGCTATTCCAGTAACAAGCGCAATTATAAGAGTTGTGACCAGTCCTTTGATGACAGATGAAGAATTGAATAATGCAGTTAAAACAGATTCGTTATGGGAAAACTTAGTTCAGCTAACCGATAACTTAGATGACTATTCTATTTTCCATCAAGTAATAAATAGAGACACAACAGCAAACACTATGGATATTTTGTTTGTTGCATCAAAACTTGCAGACATCAATAGCTACACAGACATAATTAAAAAAGGTGGAATGAATGCAGTTATTATTGATGTAAAATGTTTTGCACTTAAATCTGCAGTAGACCAAATTAATCAGATCTCAGGATCTATAGAAGAGTCAAACCTAACAGCTATTTTAGAATTTGGATTAGATGAAAACTATGTAATGATTTTATATGAAAATAATCCAATCATCACAGATATTTTTATAAGAGGACAAGATAGAAAAACTTTAATCGAGTCTGATAACCAAGAAGAAATGGAAGCTTTGGTTAGAAGATACATTACTCAAGTTAAACAAGCTGTTCAAGATTTTGAGACCAAATATGAAAAAAGAATTAGAAATTTAAAAGTTACTTCAAATTTAGCAAATGTTGAAACTTACCTTGCAAGTTTTAGAAAAAATTTAGTTAACACTGGTTTTAATTTATTTGATCCAATTGATGGAGTTAAAGTTCCTGCTCAAATAGAAGAAAGTGTTCGATTAGAAAATAGATCATATTTGTCAACAGTAATGGGATTAGCATTTAGAAAACTAGATGTTTTTGGATATTACAAATTTGTAACGGCAGTTAAAAATATTAACTTACTTCCAAATCGTGATACCATGATGAAACAAAAAAGAGCAAAAGCATTTTCAAATTTTGCTTTTAAAGGGATCGTAGGTGTTGTTGCAATTATTTATGTTGCTTTATTTGGTTTAGCATTTTGGCAGATATCAACTTTAAACAGCAAGATATCTGATTATGATCAGATAGTTCAAAATCATCAATTAAAAACTTTAGAAGCTGAAAAATTAGGAAAAGATCTTGGTCAACTTAATAAAGCTTTGGAGTTAAGCAAAGCAATCAAATCAAATAAAAAAATTAGTTTTAGAGTTTTAGCGCAAATTGCATCAGCTGTTCCAAAAAGAGTTAAGTTTGTAAAACTTGATTACAACGGAACTAATCAAATTATTATTGAAGGATTAGCATTTAGTGACCAAGATATTTTAAAACTTATAAGCAACCTAAATAACAAAAAATTAATTTCACAAGCATCCCTAGCTAGCATGACTTTACCGAATAGTGGTAATTCTGCTGGAAGAAATATGAAGGGTTTTGTAATTACTTGTAAACTGGAGGCGGCATAATGGATCTTAAAAATATGACCATGGACGATCTAAAAGAAAAGTTTGCAGCTTTTGATCGTAAAACATTAATTAAATTTGGAATTGGTTTTGGTGCAATAATTTTATTTTTAATAATTTATTTTGTAATTTTAAAGCCAATGGTTGATGATCGAAAAGCAAAATTCGATGACAAGATGAAAAAAATTCAAGAAATTGCGCAGTTTGAAAATGATATTTTAACTATGAAGGCTAGAATTAAAGAGCTTCAGCCGATTGTTGAAAAAAATTCAACTTTATTCCACTCAAAGGCAGAGGTTGAAGGATTGTATCAAAGTCTAAGTCGATTTGCTGGTGCTTATGGTTTAGTGATTTCAAAGATACAAAAAAAGAAACCTGTACCAATTTTAAAAGCTGGTATAGCGCAACAAGCAGAGGAATTGTTGCAACAAAATCAAATCTCATATTATAAAATTCCAGTAGATTATGAGATTAAAGGTAACTTTTTAAATTATATTAAATTTAAAAGAGCAGTATCTAGAGCGAAGAAAATGCTTAACTTTGATAAAGAGTTGATTAATGTGGTGCAAAACGATAAAAACGGCTCAGTTATTGCAAGTGGAGAACTAACAATAGTAGGATTACCAAATGAATTTTTTTAAAATTTTTTTAACTTTTTTGTTTTTGATTTTCTCAAGTGTTTCTTATGCAGATAATCACGATCAAAATCAAAATTTAAGTGAAGGCGCACAAGAGATTGCACAAGAAATCCAAGACGACGAGGAAGTTCCTCTAAATGATCCATTTGCAGGTAATGAAGGCACATCTGGAGGTTCGTTAGATGCAAGCATACCAGAAGAGGAACAAGAAGATGAAATGAGTTTATATAATTTTAAACTTGCAGGATTAATTTCAGGAAAAGATAACAGTTATATTTCTTTAGTGAATGCAGGTGGTGAAGTGGTAACAGTTACTCTTGGTCAATATCTTGGAAAAATTAAATTAGTTGATTTAAGAATAAACGAAGCCATTTTTGAAAAAGAAGATAAAAAATTTATGATCATTGATTTTAACAACGTAATTAGGGAGGCCGATGAATACTAAAAAACTTTTTAGATTTATAAGTGTTATTGTTCTTGGTTTAATCCTAACAGGGTGTCAGGCATTGAAAGAGGCTAACAAGCCTTTCAAACACAATACGCCTTTAATAAAAGAAAATATTAAAAAAGATGGAAGAGCTGAAATTCAAAAAACTTTAGAGCTTGGTCCAAAACCTGCTTTAGGTAAAAAGAAATTTGGAAAGAGAAAAAAAATCTCATCTGAAGCACAAAGAAATTACTTATTAATTCCAGATACATTCCCAGCATTAAAACAAAGAGTTACTTTTAGATTTAAAAATTTAGATTTTAAAGAAACGATGATTTTGATGGGTAAAATTGGAGAGATAAACGTTTTAGTAGGAGATGAAGTGGCAGGTGCAATAACTGCTGAGTTAATTGATGTTCCGTGGGATAAAGCATTTCAAGCTTTATTAGATATGAAAAATTATGCATCTGATATTGATGTGAGCTCAAATTTAATAAGAGTGCATTCACCTGATACATTAACTGCACAAGAAAATTATAAATCAGATAGAGCACAAGCAGTTAAGAGAAAAGTTGAGTTAGAAGATAGTGTTGAACCAATAATTTCTGAGATCTTTAGACTTTATTATATAACTCCTGAACAAGCGAAAGCTACAATTGAAGAATTATTTACTCAAAGAGCAGGAGATAGCACTTATATACCAATTCAAGTTACTGAAGAGAAAACAACAAGATCAATTATTGTAAGAGGTAAAGAAAAAGACCTTGATGTAGTTGATAAATTAATGAAAGAAATTGATATTAGAACTAAGCAAGTTCTAATTGAAGCATTTATTGTTGAAGCAAATTCTGATTTTGAAAGAGCGCTAGGTACTAGACTTGGAGGATATTACTTAAGAGGCGGTAACAATGTTGGAGGTGTTTCGGGTGCAAGTTCTGGAAGTGCTGACGGAACAGATTTAAATGAAGTTGCAAACATTGGATCAGCAACAGATAGTATTACTAACTTTGCAGCAACAGGTGCAACAAGTGGAATTGGAATATTGAGAAGAACTGGTTCAGGAGTTTTAAAAGCAGAAATTACAGCTTTAGAAACTATGGGATTAGGTAAAACCATTTCTAATCCAAAAGTTTTCACACTAGACAATCAGTCAGCAACAGTTACTCAAGGTGAAGAAATTCCTTATCAAACAACTTCTGAAGGAACAACTTCTACCTCATTTAAAGAGGCAGCATTAAAACTAGAGGTAACACCAAGTATTATTGGAGATGGAAATGTGTTGCTAAATATAAAAGTAAATAATGATACACCAAATAGAGCAGCCGAGTCTGACGAGCCACCAATTAATAAAATGGAGATAGTAACCAAGTTATTAGTTGCAGATGGAGATATTGTAGTAATTGGTGGAATTAAGAAAAACGTTATTGCTCAATCAAAAAGCCAAACACCAGGCCTAGGAAATATGCCGGTTATTGGTAATCTCTTTAAAGGTAAGTCAAATTCTGATAACTTAGACGAATTGTTGGTGTTTATAGCTCCAAGAATTTTGTAATGATAGATATTAGTAGAGAGTCTGAAATTAACTTAATCAATATCCTTATAGACCAGGATATTATTTCTGGAAAAGATTTAATCGATATTAAAAAAGCATCATCTGAGGGAAACAAATCCCAACTTGATGCTGTTTTTGAATTAAAACTTACGGATGAAGAAAAGATTTTAGATCTATTAGTTAAAGAACAATCTTTACAAACGATTGATCTTGCAACAGTTGAAATTACCGATGAAGTTAGATCCGTGCTCCCATCAAATTATATAAGAATGAATTTCATTGCTCCATTTAAGATTGAAGGAAAAACTCTTCATATTGCAATTTCGGATAGTTCAAAATTAAGTTTAATGAGAAACTTAAAAACAATTACAAAAAAAGAAATTGAACTTCATGCTGGGAAAGTAACCCAAATTTCTGATTACATTCAAAAATTATTATCTGGAAATGAAACTACAATTGAAAGTATTCAAAAAGCAAATAGAGAAAAGATAAAAACATTTGAGAGTGATTTAGGAGAAGCAGGAGAAGTTTTAGAAAAAACTCCAGAAGAAGAAATTGAAGCAATTGAAAACGAGTCTGAAGTTATTAAATTCTCAACTGCAGTTTTAGCAGAAGCAATCAGAGGTGGAATTTCAGATATTCACATAGAACCATACAGATTTAGCTCACGTGTTAGATTTAGATTAGATGGTATGCTTAAAGAACAAGAGCATTACTCAAAGTTTTTACATGATAACTATGGAGCCGTTGTAACAAGATTTAAAATTATGGGTAAACTAGATATTGCTGAAAGACGTTTACCACAAGATGGTGCTATCCCATTTAAAATTGACGGAAAAATAGTCGACCTTCGTTTATCAATTTTACCAACTGCAAATAATGAAAGAATAGTAATGAGGGTTTTAAATAAAGATGCAGGAGACATTAGTTTAGAACAATTAAATTTTGATGAAACAGATTTAGGTAACTTAAGAAAAGCAATTCACAGTACACAGGGCCTAGTTTTGGTTACTGGACCAACTGGATCAGGTAAAACAACAACCCTTTATAGTATTCTAAAAGAAGTCTCTAAACCTCACTTAAATATTTTAACTGCAGAAGATCCTGTTGAGTATGAATTAGATGGTGTAGGACAAGTTCAAATCAAAGATGATATTGGATTAAACTTTGCTGCAGCCTTAAGATCTTTCCTTCGTCAAGATCCAGAAATAATTCTAGTTGGAGAGATGAGGGATAAAGAAACAGTTGATATTGGATTGAAAGCAGCCCTAACTGGTCACTTAGTATTTTCAACACTTCACACAAATGATGCTCCGAGCACTATTACAAGATTACAAAACATGGGAACACCTGACTATTTAATTTCTGCTGCTTGTACACTTGTGCTTGCACAGCGTTTAGCAAGAAAAACTTGTCCAGAATGTAGAGAGCCAGATCCAGATGTAACTCCAAAAGTTTTAGAGGAATTTGGATTTACACCTGAGCAAGCATCAAGAGCAAAAGTTTCAAGAGGAAAAGGATGCGCAAAATGTAAAGACACAGGCTTTAAAGGACGAATGGGTATTTACGAAGTTTTATCAGTAACAAAAGCGATTAAAGAAGCAATTTTGAGAAAAGCAACAACGCCTGAACTAAAAAAGATAGCAGTCGACGAAGGATTTAGAACTATGCAAGATATGGGAAGAGATATGATACTTTCTGGTGATCTAAATTTTAGAGAGTTCGACCGTGTCTTATCGATGAGTTAAAAAAATGTCTGCAGAAACATATACATATAAAGGAATATCAGCTGGAAAATATATAGAAGGTACAATTGAGGCTATGAGCCAAGATGAAGCTTCATTCAAATTAAAAGAACAAAAAATAATTATCACAAATTTAACTAGAACTAAGAAAAAAGCTGCTGAAAAAAAGAAAAGTAGCGGTGGTGGAATTAGTTTATTTAAGAAAAAAGTAAAACCTGAAGATGTTGTAATTTTCTCAAAACAATTTGCAACTATGGTTAAAGCCGGTCTACCTATTTTAAACGTTTTATCGATGCTAAGAGATCAATTAGAACACCCAGAGTTAAAAATTATTGTTGAAGATATTAGAAAAAGCCTTGAGGGTGGTGTTACTTTGTCTAAGTGCTTTGAAAAGTATCCAAAAATATTTGATAATGTTTACATCAACCTTATTAAAGCAGGTGAGGCCAGTGGTAAACTAGATGTATTTTTAATGAAGCTAGTAGACTCGTTAGAAAAAAGAGAAAAAGTTAAAAAGAAAATTAAAAGTGCTTTAACTTATCCTGTTGTAATGTTTGTTGTTGCAATAACAGTTATGGTTTTCATGTTAATTAAAGTTGTTCCAATTTTTGCTGAAATGTATGAAGGAATGGGTGTTGCATTACCAACTCCAACAGCAGTAATTATGAATGCAAGTAATTTCATGAGAGGGACAGGTGGGCTTATGCTTGCAATAATAAGTATTACGGGTTTTGTAATATTTAAATACTTAACAACTAAAATTCCAGCAATCCGATATAAATGGCATGGAAGAGTTTTAAAGATGCCAGTATTTGGAGATATGATTTTAAAATCTTTGATAGCAAGAATTTCACTTATTATGGGTAATCTAAGTTCTGCTGGTGTAAACTTACTTGAAAGTATTGAGATCGCAAAACAAGTAAGTAACAACGATGTTGTAACTCAAGCTTTAGAAAATGTTAAAAAAGGTGTTTTCTCTGGAGATACTTTAACAAAACTATTCTTAAAAGAACCTACTTTCCCACCAACATTCAGTCAGTTAATTTCTGTTGGTGAGCAAACGGGTAACTTAGATGAAATGTTTACTTCAGTTGCAAATTATTTTGAGGAAGAGTTTGATACTGCAGTTGATAATATGTCTAGTTTGATTGAGCCAATTATGATTGTTTTCATGGGAACAATGATTGGTGGATTAATGATCGCGATGTACTCACCAATATTCAACGTTGGTGCAATTATCGGACAATAAAAATTAATAGTGTTTGGTAAGAATTAAGTGGTTCACCCAATCTTTAGCTGAAGTTTTAAATATTACTTCATCCATTATTTGACCTATAAAGAAAGTTCCAAGTCCACCTGGTTTTACATCATCAATTTTTCTTGGTTTAATATTTTGAGGAATAACAGGTTTGCCTTTGTCATATAAATCAATTTTGAGCTCATTATCTTTAAATGTTATTTCTACTCTCATAGTGTCTCCTGTTGGTTGTCCACTATAAGCATGTTTAACAATATTTTGTGCAGCCTCTGCAATTGCTAAAACTACATCGTCTTTTGATGAACTAAACATTTCATCTTTAGCAAGAACCTCTCTTGCAAAATTTCTTATTTCTTTCAAACTAGCTGAGTCTACTGGAAATTCTTTATGTTCTTCTAATGTCATTACTCAATAATTAATATTTGTTCTAATTTTGCCATCATGATTACTTTAAGAACTGATTTGCTTATTTCTTTTAAAATAACTTTAGTTCCAAGTTCCATTGCTTTTTGATGACTTTCAATCAGAACAGAT
>WTIW01000037.1:0-2228 GCA_011526385.1 Pelagibacteraceae bacterium
TATATAGATGCCTCTTGATGAGAATTTTCTCCATATCTTAATTTTTCGATTAAGTTAGCTTTCAAAACTTTTATTTTTGGAAATTCTGTTTTGCTTCTCTTAATGAAATAATCTGAAATTGCGGCATCGTAAGAAGATGTTTGGATAAATGCATCTTCTGACATTTTTTCTCTAAAATCCAAAGAAGTTGATCCGTTATTTTTTATTAGCTCAGAAGTAAACAGTTCGTATTGATCTATATTTGTTAAAACTGTTACATCATTATAATTTTTAGCTGCCCCCCTAACTAAAGATGGTCCACCAATATCAATATTTTCTATAATTTTTTTATGATCTTTTGTTTTCTTTATTGTTTTTTCAAAAGGGTAAAAGTTTACTACTACTAAATCAATATTTTCAAAATTTGCTATTTTCATTTGAGATTTATGAGATCTATTATTTCTTTTGTTTAAAATACCAGCGTGTATTTTTGGATGAAGTGTTTTTACTCTACCATCAAGAATTTCCTGAAAACCTGTAAAATCTGATACCTCTCTACATTTAAAGCCTAGTTTCTTTATCTCAGTGTAAGTGCCTCCAGAACTAATTATTTTAATATTAAATCTTTTTAAGGTTTTTAATAGATTTTTTAAGTTACTTTTGTCAGAAACGGATATTAGAGCTTGAGATATTTTTCTCATTAAATTTTAGTTATTTCCCACCTAATTTCTTGATCTTTATTTTGTGTCTGTCCAGAAATATAGATGTTTTGATTTTCTATAAAACTATTTTTCTTACCAAAATATAATCCAGTTTCAACGTCTATAGGGCCGCTATCAGAATAAAATTTCCACCCAGAATTTTCTAGTTCAATTAATAATGTTTTTGAGTCTTGAGTCTTTGTAACTTTTGAATTAGGCATTAAATGAAACCTAATTTCAAAATTAGTTGCTTTAAAATCTTTATTTTTGATAATTTTATCAATACCTATAAATTTATCTTTCTCAGGGTAAAACTCTAAAGATCTCTCATGAATAATGCCATATTTTTTTGCAAAGCCATCATGTGAACATTTTAATAGCCAATAGTTTTTTTCAAATACAATATTTTTTGAGAATGATTTGAAGTTTGATTTATTTAAAATTTTTCCATCTTTTTTTTTTGAAAAATTAGTCACCGAGGAATTATCAATGATAAGAGTTGAGTGAGCTGCAGATGATCTAGATATCAAATTTAACTTATTGTGAGTATCTTGAAAATAACCAGAGTTACAGATTAATTTTTTACCTTTATAAATTATTTCAATCGACTGAGGTCCACCTTGATAGTGCTCAGAAAACTTACTATCAGGATTTGACCCCATATCCATTACAACAATCAAATTTTTGTTTTTCAAAATTCCATATCCACCCAATTCATTTTTTATATTTTTAAAAGAATATTTTTGTTGTGAAAGATATTTGTCAAAATCACTAAAATCACTTTCATGATTTCCATTAAATAGGAGACTTTGTTTAGAAGAGCCCCAAACAAAATCATAAGCCTTACCCAAATGGAAAATTATTTCATCAAGATAATCTGGTATGTTGGATGAAGAGTCTTTCAATAATTCTCTAATTAGTACGAAATATTTTAAATAAAAAGTTAATTGCCTAATGTTTCTTGATTTTGGAAAGTACTCATTATCAAATGAAGTATTAATTATTTTTTTTAGCAAATTTAAACCATAATCTAAAAAATTTTCATCATTATATGAAAGTCCAACCAAAATTACTGCAGTACATCCTATCAATTTATCATTGTAGTTATCAGATCTATTAATCTCGTTTAGGAGATGATTTATTTGTTTATAAATTATTTTATTAAATTTTTTTTTATATGTATGATCTGCTTCATCATAAATTAATTTTGAATTTGAAATCCAAGAAATTATCCTCTTTGATAAAGTATCAATTTCCCAAGTATTTTTAGAATATTTTTGATTTTTTTTTATCCAATTATCAAGTATTGATGAGCTGATTTTCTTAGATGATTTTAAATCAATTGAAAATAACCAAAAAAAATTATTTAGTTTTTTAACTTCTTGATGTTCAAGTTTGTTATTCTCCCATACATCTTCGATTTCAAAATCCTCTATTTTATTTTTCTTTTTTTCATATTTAACAAGGCAACTTAAAATATTTAATGAAGGTCTATAACTTAAAGATTTTTGATTTACTTTAGAAATTTTTTTATCGTAAATATTTGAA
>WTIW01000037.1:2328-13892 GCA_011526385.1 Pelagibacteraceae bacterium
TAAAACTAAATCTATATCTTTTAGTTTATCCTCAATTAAATTAATGTCTTTATCTGGGTTTAATGAAACACCTACAAATTTGTTTAAACTTTTTATCAATGAAATTGTTTCATCCAAATTAGCACTCGTTTCTGGATGAAATGTAATAATATCTGCACCAGCATCTGCGTAATCTTTTATATATTTATGTACTGGGGAAATCATTAAATGGACATCAAATGGCACTTTTGTATGTTTTCGAAGCGTTTTAATAACTGGTGGTCCTATTGTTAAATTTGGCACGAAATGACCATCCATTACATCTACATGTATTAAATCAGCCCCACCATCCTCTAGTTTTTTAATCTCGTCTCCAAGTCTACTAAAATCTGCTGATAGTATTGAAGGAGATATTTTAATTTTTTTCATTTGATACTTTACTTACTAGTAGCAAGTTTTGTTTTTATTTTGAATTAATTTTTACCAAATAGTCTGTAGATTTCCCCAGCTATTTCACTTTCCAATGGAAATGAAAGCATGCCCATTACTGAATACCCCATTAAGTAAGGCATTAAATAAAATCTAAACATATAAAAAAACCATGCTACGTAAAGTGGAACTAGGGGTCCAATTATAAAAGTTGGAGTAATGAATTTGAATAATTTGATAATTGGGTTTGTATATTTAACAAAAACTCTCATAAAAAAAAATTCGGAGTCTTCCCTTTGAAATATATTCATTGCGGATCTTCCAATAAGTGTCCACATTATTATTCCAAGTATATAGTCAATTACTAAGATATAGAATGGCATATTAATTTGAAATTTAAAAGGGGGCGATAAACGCCCCCTTAAATATTTTATTTAGTGTTGTTTACCAAGAATAGTTTTACCACTTGGTATACGTACTTCGTCTACCATTTTTTGAGTAGCCTTATCTGGTTCTTCAGTCATCAAACTTACAACAACCATAACAACCAAACATACACTAGCTCCAATGATACCGAAACGTAAGTGGTCAATACCTAACCACGGTGCATTACCCATAAATTTAGGATACACATAGATTAGATAAGCTGTTCCTGATGCTAGACCTGCAATCATACCTGCGATTGCTCCTTGTCTTGTTGCTCTCTTCCACCATACACCAAGTATTAATGGGAAGAACAATCCTGACATTGCAAAGTCAAATGCCCAAGCTACAGCACCAAGGATACTAGTTATCCTCATTGATGCAATATAAGCTCCAGCAGCACCAATTACTATTAATAGTGCTCTAGCAACTAACAATCTTTTTCTTACATCTGCTTTTGGATCAATGATTTTGTAATAAATATCATGTGATAAAGCATTAGCGATAGCAAGAATTAAACCATCAGCTGTTGACATTGCTGCAGCCATACCACCAGCAGCAACTAGTCCAGAAATAACGTAAGGTAAACCAGCAACTTCTGGTGTTGCAAGTACAACTACGTCACCTCTCATGAACCATTCGTTCAACTGAAGCATTCCATCTCCGTTGAAGTCTGCTATGTAGGCTTGTTTAACATTAATCCAAGCATTAACCCACTCGATCTGCATAATTTCAGCAATAGGTTTTCCAATAATACCAGTTGGTAAATTTGGATCCATTAGTGAGATCTTAGATAATGTTGCTAGCATCGGTGCAGAAGTATAAAGCAATGCAATGAAAAATAGTGACCAAGCCACTGATTTTCTTGCAGCTTTAACGCTAGGAGTTGTGAAATATCTCATTAGGATATGTGGTAAAGAAGCTGTTCCTACCATCATACATAAAGCTAATGAAATAAATTTCCAAGCAGCCATTCCACCTTCAGGTACTCCTGAGTGCGATACAGCAATAGATTTTAATCCGCCTGGAACTCCTGCTGATTTAATATCTGCAGCAGCATTTTTGACTAAACCAAATTGCGATTCTAGTTCACCTAATCTTGCAACTTCCTCACCTAACATAAAGTGTGGAAAGAAACCAAATCCAGATTTATTAGAAATCCAGAATACTGGAATTAAGTAAGCTATGATCAATACGATGTATTGAGCAACTTGTGTCCAAGTAACTGCTCTCATACCACCTAACATTGAACATAATAAGATACTTACTAATCCAACCCAAACTCCTAACTCAAATGGAATACTAAGTGCTCTAGATGCAATTGTTCCTGTTGCGTTAATTTGAGCTGTCACATAAGTGAAAGAAGCTAAAGTTAGTACAACAACTGCACAGAACCTAGCAAAGTTTCCACCGTATCTTGTACCGATAAAATCTGGCACAGTATAACAACCAAACTTTCTTAAATATGGTGCTAGTAGTGATGATACTAATACGTAACCCCCAGTCCAGCCGACTAAGAATGCCATATAAGTGTAACCACCAAAATAAATACCACCTGCCATTGCAACAAATGATGCACCTGACATCCAGTCAGCTGCAGTCGCCATTCCATTGAAAACAGTTGGTACTTGTCTTCCAGCAACATAGTACGCATCAACTTGTACAGTTCTAGATAAATATCCGATCAACGCATATATACAAACTGTAAAAGCTACGAACAAAATACCTATGGTCTTGGCCGTCATACCCGCTTGTTCTGCAATAGCCATCAAAATGATGAATACTAAGAAACCACCAGTGTATGTTCCATAGATTCTAGGTAAGTTGTCTATAAAATTGCCTTTAAACATTAGTCATCCCCCTTTTCAGCAAAGCCAAACTCTTCATCAATTTTCTCTTGCTTATTTGCGAACCAAAAAATTAGAACAACAAAAGCAATGATCGATCCTTGCGCACACATGTAATACGCTAATGGATAACCAAGAAAACTTGCAGAGTTAATGTCAGAGCCAAACATGAAGATGATGTAGCCGAAAAAGAACCAAATCGCTAATGTGATTAACATTAAGCCCTTGGTTTTTTCCCAGTGCTTTTCTTTGTTTGACATTTTTTTCCCTCCCTATAGGTTAAAAAATAAAACCTTACTCATTTGAAATGATATTTAAAGAGGAAAAAAAGACCTTAAATTATACTTAAAGTTGAAAAATTAGAACAAAATGGGGATTAAATACAAATTAAAGTTAAAAGATTTGAAATTAGAATATTTTAAAGAATATTTCTCACCATTCTTAAAATATTTTAAAAAAACAAAAAAAATCGAAAGTTACTCTGATTTAAAAGAATTTATCCAAAAAAAGTCTGCTTGGGTTAGTCAAGTTACACTTTATGGTTATTTAAAAACTAGAATGGGTGCAAAATATGTTTTGATGTTTGAAGATGAAATATTTTTGGGTTCAATTAATAAAGCAAAGTGGAATATTTACGTAGTCGCTTTACAAGATTTAACTTTTTATACAATTTCTTATTTAAAAAATGAAAGAAATCATCATGAAACAGAAAAATCTAAAGAAATTTTTTATCAAATTTTAGATGATGAATTAAAAAACGAAATTCCAAAAGAAGTTTTTGAAAAAGCAAAGAAACAGTTTGATGATCGCTATCAAAATATAAAGTGGGATGAGTATCACTCATCTCTACCATTTAATACTAGTGCACTTTCTTTATATGAATGGTCTCCAATTGCTGAGGAATTGAAAACACTTGATAGAAAAATTGTATTAAATTCTATGATTTTAAAATGGGATAATGTGAAAAAAGAATTTAATGAACTAATAAATTTTTAAATATTTTTTCTATTTTCAACTAAACTTTTAACTACACTTGGATCTGCCAGAGTTGTTGTATCACCTAATTGGTCATGTTCGTTTGCAGCTATTTTTCTTAAAATACGTCTCATAATTTTACCCGATCTTGTTTTTGGCAGACCTGGTGCAAATTGAATTAAATCTGGTGTTGCAATTGGACCTATTTGTTTTCTCACCCAAAGTTTGAGATCTCTCTCTAAATCTAAAGAACTGTTTTCTCCTGCATTCAATGTAACATAACAGTATAAGCCATTACCTTTAATGTCATGAGGAAAACCTACTACCGCTGCTTCAGCAACTTTTGGATGTGCAACAAAAGCACTCTCAATTTCTGCTGTTCCTAAATTGTGACCTGAAACGATTATTACATCGTCAACTCTTCCTGTGATCCAGTAATATCCATCCTTGTCTCTTCTACATCCATCCCCAGTAAAATATTTTCCATCAAATTGTGAAAAGTATGTATCAATAAATCTTTGGTGATCTCCATAAACAGTTCGCATCTGTCCAGGCCATGATTGAGCTATACATAGACGCCCTTGTGCTTCACCTTTTAAAACTTTACCATCTTTATCAACTATTGCAGGTTTAATACCATAGAATGGTTTAGTTGCAGACCCTGGTTTCAAATTGATAGCTCCAGTTTGAGGGCTAATTAAAATTCCACCAGTTTCAGTTTGCCACCACGTATCAACTATTGGACATCTAGAGTCCCCAACTGTTTTATAATACCATTGCCAAGCTTCAGGATTAATTGGTTCTCCTACAGTTCCTAATAATTTTAGTGTTTTTCTTGATGTTTTTTTTACTGGTTTATCGCCATCTCTCATTAGAGCTCTTATTGCAGTAGGAGCTGTATAGAAAATATTAACTTTATATTTATCGACAATTTGCCACCATCTAGAATTATCAGGATAAGTTGGAATTCCTTCAAACATAATTGTTGTTGCACCGTTAGCAAGTGGTCCATAAATAATATAACTATGTCCCGTGATCCAACCAATATCAGCTGTGCACCAATAAATGTCTTTAGGCTTGTAATTAAAAATGTATTGATGTGTCATAGAGGCATAAACCATATAACCCCCTGTTGTATGCAACACACCCTTAGGCTTACCTGTTGATCCAGAAGTATAAAGTATAAATAATGGATCCTCAGCATTCATTTCCTCTGGTTCACATTTCGTTGGAACATTTTTAATCATTTCGTGATACCAAACATCTCTACTATTATCCCAATTAATTCTGTTACCTGTTCTTTGAACAACAACACATTTTTTAACATTAGGACAATTAACTAAAGCTTCATCCATAATCGATTTTAGATGAATTATTTTACCACCTCTTAAACCTTCATCTGCGGTAATAACATAGTCTGATTTGCAATCGTTAATTCTTCCAGAAATACTATCAGGAGAAAATCCACCAAAAATAATTGAGTGTACTGCACCAATTCTTGCACATGCTAGCATTGTGTAAGCTAACTCAGGGATCATGGTTAAATAAATTGTAACTCTATCTCCTTTTTTTATTCCAATTTCTCTTAAACCATTTGCTGCTTTTGAAACTTCTTTATGTAACTCTTTGTATGAAATTTTTTTTTGAACCTTTGGATCATCACCAACCCAAATAATTGCAGTCTTGTCTTTATTTTTCTTTAGATGTCTATCAATACAATTTGCAGAAGCATTTAACGTACCATCATAAAACCACTTAATCCTAACATCTGATTTACTGTATTTAACATCTTTGATTTTAGTATATGGTTTGATCCAAGTAATTCTTTTTCCCTCTTTTTTCCAAAAACCATCATTGTCTGATATGGATGCTTTATATTTTTTTTCATATTGAGATTTATTAACTAAAGCTTTACTGACCCAATCTTTTTTAGTTTTGTAAATTAGCTCCTTTTCTTCTTTTTGTTCTAGCTTTATTTTTTTAAATCTTTTAACTTTCTTAATCTTTTTCTTTATTGGAGATTTTTTTTTTGTTTTTTTTTTAATTTTTGGCATGATTTTTTTATGTGATACTACCCATCTTCAAAATAATTTTCCAGCTTTTAGTATCTATTGGCATTACTGAAAGACGACTTTGTTTAATTAGTGCTAAATCTTTAAGTTCCTTATTTTTTTTAATATTTTCAAGGGTTACTGGAGTTTTAAGTTTGTTTTTAAATTTTACTTTTACTGCCACAAATCTTTTTTCTTTATCCGAAGGATCAATAAATGCTGTTTTAATTACCTCAACAATACCAACTATTTCCTTACCAATATTCGAATGGTAGAAGAAGCAGAGATCCTTTTTCTTCATACTTTTAAGGTTGTTTGCAGCCTGGTAGTTCCTTACACCATCCCAATCAGCTCCTTTTGACCCAGCTTTCATTTGTTGATCAATTGACCAAACATCAGGTTCTGATTTAAGTAACCAATAAGCCATTACAACACTACTCCAGCACCTTTAAGAAATTTTGCATTTTTATCAAGAGGAAGTCTAGGACTTGCAGGTAAATCTAAACTATCAAATTGTTTATTTTTAAACTTCTCTAACCCTACCATCGCTATCATTGCAGCATTATCTCCACATAATTTGAGATCAGGAAATATTGGATTGAAATTATTTTTATTACTTAATTCAATTAATTTTTTTCTTATACCTTTATTTGCGGCAACACCTCCGGCAACTACAAATGAACCTGAGTTATTTGAATTTAATTTTTTAAACTCATCAAATGCAACTTTAGTTTTGATAATTAAAATATCTTCTATCGTTTTTTGAAATGATGCTGCTAGATCAAATTTTTCTTGATCGGTTTTAATTTTTTTTGTTATTCTTAAAATTGCAGTTTTAAGTCCAGCAAAAGATAAATTGCATCCACCTTTATTAATTATTGGCTTAGGCAGTTCGTATTTATTTGGATCACCTTTTCTTGCATATTCCTCAATTTTTGGTCCACCAGGAAATTCAATACCTAATAATTTTGCTGTTTTATCAAAAGCTTCCCCTAGCGCATCATCTATGGTGGTGCCTAGCCTTTTATAATTGCCTAAACCATTTACTGAAAGGTACTGACTATGGCCACCAGATATTAATAAAAGCAAATAAGGGTATTGAATTTTATCATGAAGTTTTGGACTTAAAGCATGACCTTCTAAATGATTAACACCAATAAAAGGAATACCTAAAGTTGAAGAGAGTCCTTTTGCAAAACTAAGACCCACCGACAAACAAACTATTAATCCTGGACCATAAGTTGCAGATATAGCTGAAATACTATTTAAACTAACCCCACTATCTTTAATTGCCTTTTTTGCTATTAAATCAATTTTTTCGACATGCGATCTTGCTGCTAGCTCAGGCACAACTCCTCCAAATTCTTTATGTACGTCAAATTGACTTGAAATAATATTTGATAAAATTTCAGGCACCCCATTATCATTATCTTTTATGATAGAAACTGCTGTTTCATCACAACTGGTCTCAATACCTAATATTATTGGTTTTTCTGCCATAAAAATTTTTTTTAATTAATACAATTAAATTATAAGAATGTAATAAAAATAAAATTTATGAAAAGAGATAATATAATAATTGGATCAAGAGGAAGTAAGCTTGCATTAATTTATGCGGAAAAAGTTAAAAATGAACTTTCAAGAGTCTTTTCTGGAAAAATTGAGATAAAAAAAATTATTACCACAGGTGATGAAAACCAAAAAGACAGACTTTCAAGTCTGGGCGGCAAAGGATTATTTTCAAGTAATATTGAAAAAGAATTAAAAGAAGGTAAGATTGATTTAGCAGTTCATGCTTTAAAAGATATGCCATCTTTTGAAACAAGTGGTCTTAAAACAAATTGTTTTTTGAAAAGAAATTCACCAAATGAAATTTTAATAAGTAAAAATAAAAAGTTTATTGATTTAGAAAAAGGATCTATTGTGGGAACTTCTTCGTTTCGCCGAGAATATCAATTAAAAAATATCAGATCAGATTTAAATTATAAACTCATAAGAGGAAATGTTGATACTAGAATTAGAAAGCTTGAAGACAATGAGTATGATGCAATTATTTTGTCAAAGGCAGGAATTGAGTCGTTAAATCTACAAGAAAAAATTACAGAGGAGTTTACCGTTGAAAAATTAATACCCTGTGCCGGTCAAGGTATAATAGCTATACAATGCAATGAAAATGACGTTGATATTTCTAATTTACTTGAGGAAATAAATGATAATGACACAAGGATTGTTGCTAATACTGAGCGCGAGGTATTAAAAATTCTCGAGGGAGATTGCGATACAGCCATAGGTGTTTTTGCAAAACTAGATAATGAAAACATAGAGCTAAGCACAGAATTGTTTTCTGTAGATGGCGAAGAAAGATACTTTATTAAAGAAACGGTTTTAAAGGAAAATCATTTATCTTTAGCAAAAAAAATAGGAGATGACTTGAAGAATAAGTCCAAAGGATCATATAAAAGATAAAATGCATATACTTTTAACTAGACCTTTAGAGGATTCCCAAGAACTCATATTAAGATTTAAATCACTTGGTCATCAAGTTTCACATTTACCAGTAATGAATATTGAAAAAAAAGATTATGAAAATATTAATTTAAATGAATTCAAAGGAATAATCTTCACAAGTGCTAATGCAATTAAAAATCTTGATGTCTCAAAAATAAATAAAAATATTTTTTGTTTTTGTGTAGGGGAGGCTACAGAAAAAATTGTAAAAGAGAAAGGTTTTCAAAATATATTTACTGCTTCTGGAAATGTTGCCAATTTAAAAGAAATTATTTTACAAAATTTTGATCAAAAGATTGGCAATTTAGTCTATATAAGTGGAGAGATAATTTCATATGATTTGGACTCAGAACTTAAAAAAGAAGGATATACGATTAAAAGAATAATCACTTACAAAGTTAATTCTAATCAAATTCTTTCAGATGAATTTATAAAAGAATTAAAATCTTCAATACCAGAAATAGTATTTATTTATTCAGAAAATAGTGCTCGAAGTTATTTAAATTTGCTAAAAAAATATAATTTATTAGACATTTGGATGGAAACAAATTTAATGTGTTTAGGGGAAAAAGCATCTTCTGTTTTAAACGAAATAAAATGGAAGAAAATATTCCTATTCAACCCTGGCGAAGAAGAGTATTTACTGTATAAAATTTAGGATATGGAAGTTTTAAACAATTTTAATAGTTTATTTTTATCAGTCTGGGAAAAAGGAATTCTAGGAATAGATTTTTTTCAAATTTTAGTTGGCTTAGGAATATTTTTATTATTTTTAGTTTTTAGAGGACTTATAAGTAGATTGATCATAAAAAAACTAGAAATAATTTCAAAGAGAACTACCAACAAGTTAGACGACACATTTGTGAAATCGATGTTAGGTCCAGCTAGATTTCTTCCAATTGTACTTGGAGTTTTTTTTGCAAGTTATTACATGTCCTTCACAGATGAAACGAGAGAATTTGTTGATAATATAAATAGAACTTTAATTACAATTTTAATTTTTTGGATCATTCACCAGATTATTGAACCTATTTCCTATATTTTAAGTGGGTTAGATAAAATTTTAACTCGGGAGTTGATCGGATGGATACTGAAATCTTTAAAAATTTTAATTTTCATATTAGGTGCTGCTGCAGTTCTTGAATTATGGGGAATTAAAATCGGTCCTATTATTGCTGGTTTAGGTTTATTTGGTGTTGCAGTTGCATTAGGAGCACAAGATTTATTTAAAAACCTAATATCTGGAATTTTAGTTTTAGTTGAAAAAAGATTTAGAATGGGTGATTGGATAAGAGTTGATGGAATAATCGAAGGTGTAGTTGAGAGAATTGGTTTTAGATCAACAGTAATTAGAAAATTTGATAAATCCCTTGCAATTATTCCAAATTTTCAATTTGCAGAAAATGCAGTTATAAATGTAAGCAAGACAACTAATTGGTTAATTAGTTGGATTATTACCCTTCAATATGACACGACAGTTGATCAATTAAAAACAATAAGAAATCAAATTGAAGATCACATAAATAACAGTGAAGACTTTGATCAATCCATAGGCGTTGCAGTAAGAGTGGATAAATTTGCTGATAGTTCAATTGATATGTATGTTAGATGTTTTAGCAAAACTGATAGCTGGAATGAGTGGTTAAAAGTTAAAGAAAATTTAGCTTTATCAATAAAACAAATTGTCGAAGATAATAAAGCTTCTTTTGCATTTCCAAGTCAATCAATTTATGTGGAGAAAAAATGATAGCAATTTATTATTTGGCACTTCAGGTTTTAAAGCTGTATTCCTATGTTGTAATTGCTTATGTGATTTTAAGTTGGCTAGTAGGTTTCAATATTTTAAACACTTCAAATAGATTTGTTTATTCCATTTTACAATTTGGATATAAATTTACTGAACCAGCTCTATCGAGAATAAGAAGATTTCTCCCTAATCTTGGTGCTTTTGATATTTCCCCAATCATCCTTCTTTTGTTGATCTGGTTTATAGAAATGTGTATGAAGCTTTATTTAGCACCAATTATATTTTAATATTTTATGATTTTAATCGACGGAAAAAAAGCTGCAGCAGATTTAAGACAAGAACTTAAAGAAGAAGTTTCAATTTTAAAAGATAAATACAATAAAGTTCCAGGACTTACTGTTATTTTAATTGGAGATTTAACTCCAAGCCAAATTTATGTAAGAAACAAAGAAAAATCAGCAATAGAAGTGGGATTAAAGTCAGAGGTAATAAAATATCCAGATTCAGTAGAGGAAAAAACAGTCTTAGAAAAAATAGAGGAGTTAAATAAAGATGAGAGTGTATCAGGAATTCTTGTTCAACTTCCTCTACCAAAACATATTGATAAACAAAAAGTTATTGAAGCAATAGATCCTTCAAAAGATGTCGACGGATTTCATCCAATGAATGTTGGTAATTTGTCTTCAGGTTATGAAAGTTCAATTCCATGTACGCCCCTTGGGTGTTATCTGTTGATCAAAAAAATCGAACCGAATTTAAATGGAAAAAAAGCGGTTGTAGTTGGTAGGTCTAACTTAAATGGAAAACCAATGACACAACTTCTCTTAAAAGAAAATTGTACAGTAACAATTACACATTCTAAAACAAAAGATTTAAAAGCAGAATGTTTAGAAGGAGATATTATAGTTGCAGCTGTTGGAATTCCTGAATTAGTAAAAGGTGATTGGGTTAAAAAAGATGCAATAGTTATAGATGTTGGAATAAATAAAACTGAAAAAGGTATAGTCGGAGATGTTGCATTTGATGAAGTTTCAAAAGTTGCAAAAGCATTAACACCCGTTCCAGGAGGTGTTGGACCAATGACAATTGCTTGTTTGTTAAAAAATACAATCGAGTGTTTTAAAAGATCTCAAAAAAATTAGTCTTTAAATTGTCAAAAATAGCAATTTTTATTGTTGTAATTCTATTTTATAATTCTTTAGCATTTACAATGAATAATAAACCTTATCACCATTTGCCTGATGGAACTTTTAGAAATCCTGAAGGATCACCAGTTAGATCAAATGATGTAAAATTTTCCTACAGAACATTTATTAAAGAAAAAAAGAAAATTGATACTACTGTACCAAAAGATCATGTCATCGAAAAAAAAGTTGTTAAAGAAAATTTAGAGAAATTTAAAGATGATGATTATATTGCTTGGATAGGGCATGCTACATTCTTAATTAAATTAGGTGAAACAACAATTATTACAGATCCAGTTTTTTCAAAAAATGCAGGACCTTTGATATTTGGTCCAAAAAGATATGTTGAGCCAGCTATTCAATTAAAAGAAATTCCAAAAACAGATGTATTTCTGCTTACTCACAATCATTATGACCACCA
>WTIW01000110.1 GCA_011526385.1 Pelagibacteraceae bacterium
GGTATGATCTAAAATCATTAAGTGATAAAGATTTAGTTATATTTGGTAATCTTCCATATAATATTTCAAGCCAAATTCTTGCTAATTTTATTTATTATTCATATTCTGAATTTTCTTATAAAAAATTAGTCTTAATGTTCCAGAAAGAAGTTGCAGATAGAATTTTAGCTGAAGAAAATTCAAAAAATTATGGACGTTTATCAATTTTTTCTTCATGGAAACTAAATATAAAAAAAATAATGGATATAAATCCATCAAGTTTTTTTCCAAAACCAAAGGTCATGAGTTCATTGCTAATTTTTGAGCCAAAAATTAATTATGTAAAATTTAAAAATTGTAAAAATTTAGAACACATAACTAATGTTTTTTTTAATCAAAGAAGAAAAATGATCAAAAAACCTCTTAATATACTTTTTAAAGACACAAACAAAGTAATTGATGAACTTGATTTGGATATTAATTTAAGACCACAAAATCTTAAAAAAGAGACATTTTATAAAATTTGCTTAATTTATGAAAAATTAATTAATTAAGTTTCCAACATGTAAAGATATTAATTTTTGGTAATTAGGATCTTTTTTATTATCACCAGACTCAACAAATTGAATTATTTTTTTATAGCAACTACCTATATCGTCATTGATAACTGCAAAATCGTAATCTTTCCAATGCAAAACATCTTCATTAAATTGTGTCATTCTTTCTTTTGCTATTTTTTCATCATTTTTGTCTCTATTTAACAATCTATTATAAAGCTCATCTCTACTTGGTGGTAATATAAATATTGAAAATATTTTGTAATTTAGTTTTTGATTTATAATTTGTTGTGTTCCTTGCCAATCAATATCAAAAATAACATTTTCTCCATTGTTAAGCTTTTTAAAAACAACATCCTTTGATGAGCCGTAGTAATGTTTAAAAACTTTTGCGTATTCTAAAAATTTGTCTTCATCAATTAAATGTTTAAACTCAGATTCGCTAACAAAATAATAATCTTTGCCATCTGTTTCATTGGAACGAGGTTTTCTTGTTGTGTGAGATATTGATATTTGAAAATTGTTTCTTTTTGAAATTTCTTTAACTAAGGTTGTCTTACCTGCACCCGAAGGAGATGATAATATTACAATTATCCCCTCCTTATTTTCGGACATCTATAACTAAAAATTAATTAGCTTTATTTTCAATAAATTTTACAGCATCACCAACTGTTAGAATTTTTTCAGCATCACTGTCTGAAATCTCTGAACCAAATTCTTCTTCAAAAGCCATAACCAATTCTACGGTATCTAAACTATCTGCACCTAAATCGTCTATAAAACTAGATTCTTCAGTTACTTTTGCTTCGTCAATACCAAGGTGATCTGCAACTATTTTTTTTACTTTACTTGAAATATCGTCTGACATTTTAATCCTTTAAGTTAATCCGTTAATAAATATTTTGCTGACTTTGTCAACTAAAATACATGCCACCGTTAACATGTAGCGTTTCGCCAGTTATATAGTCAGATAGTTCGGAACTTAAAAAAATCACTGCATTAGCTATGTCGTTTGGACTGCCGAATCTATCTAAAGGTATTCTTGATTTTAATATCTCTTTATATTCGTCATTAATTTTGTCTGTCATATCTGTGGTTATAAATCCAGGTGATATACAATTAACATTAATATTTTTTTTACCATATTCTAAAGCTAAACTTTTTGACATTGCAACTACACCTGCTTTAGAAGCTGTATAGTTTGCTTGTCCAATGTTGCCTGTATGACCTACTACAGATGTAATATTTATTATTTTTCCTTTTTTAGATTTCAACATTTTTTTAATTGAATTTTTACTGAGAAGAAAAGTAGAAGTTAAATTTATATCAATAACTTTTTGCCACTCTTCCTCTTTCATTCTTATTGAAAGATTATCTCTAGTAATCCCAGCATTGTTAATTAAAACATCAATTCTTCCACCCAAAGTATCATTTGCTTTATTCACAAAACTTTCAATTTCTGAATGATTGGAAATATCAAATTTTTCTGTAATTACATTTTCATATTTTTCTTTAATTGATTTTAGTTTATCTTCGTTAGTTCCAGTGGCTAGAACATTTGCACCTGATGTTATTAATTTTTCTAAAATAGAATTACCTATTCCACCAGTAGCTCCAGTTAGAATAATATTTGTATTTTTTAAATCTATCATTTAGCTAAATTTTTTTAAATCTTCTAAATCATTTATCTGTAAAAGTTCCACATTTCTATTAATTCTTTTCACTAATCCAGAAAGAACTTTTCCAGGGCCAATTTCTATGAATTTGTTAATATTTTTATCAATCATATAATTTACAATCTCTCTCCATCTTACTGGTTTTTCTATTTGACTAACCAGCAATTCTTTAATTTTAGCAGGTTCATTTGTTGGTTCTGCAGTAACATTTGATATTATTTCAACTTTTGGGCTATTAAATTCTATTTTAGAAATTTCCTCATTCATAATTTTAGTTGCGCTATCCATTAACTTGCAATGAAATGGTGCACTTACTGGAAGTTTGATATTTTTAATATTATTATTTTTTAATTCTGAAGAAAAATTATCTAAATCTTGGTTGTTTCCACTTACAACTATTTGTCCAACAGAATTATCATTTGCAACATAACAAATAAATTTATCTTTATTTGATTCAATTATTTCGTTTATTTTTTCTACATCAGAACCTAAAACTGCCAACATGCCACCTTGTCCTTTTGGAACAGCTGATTGCATAGCTTGTCCTCTTTTTTGCAATAATTGAATTGTCTGAGAAAAAGTTAAAGCTTCAGCACACGCTAAAGCTGAATACTCACCTAAAGAATGACCTGCAAAATATTTAGCAGAATTTAAATCAAAAGATGTTTCTTTCTTTAAAACTTGAAAAATACTATAGGTTACTAGGAATATTGCGGGCTGGGTATTTTCTGTAAGATCAAGTTTATCTTTTGGACCTTCTAAAACTAATTTACTAATAGAGTTTTTAAGCAAATCATCCGCTTCCTGAAATAAAGATTTTACATAGTCAAAGTTTTCATAGAAAATTTTTGCCATACCTGGTGACTGTGAACCTTGGCCTGGAAATAGAACAGAAAACATCGAAAATCTAAGTAATTATTGTATTTTTTGTATTGTAATTAAAAATTTATAATAGTATATCCTCTCATTTTTAAAAGAATAAATATGAACTTATACGAACATACAATAATTGCGAGACAGGATACTAGCCCCACACAAATAAAACAACTTCAAGAAAAATATTCAAAAATAGTTGAAAAAAATGAAGGTGATATTGTTAAATTAGAAAATTGGGGATTAATGAATTTATCCTACTTAATAAAAAAAAATAAAAA
>WTIW01000124.1 GCA_011526385.1 Pelagibacteraceae bacterium
GAGGTGTATTTAAATAATAGCACTACATTTGATCAATGTTCACGAATATTAAATCCAACTAGCGCAACAACTAAAAATCTAGCTAAGGTCGTAATTAATCATTTTAATAATGTAAATGATTGGAAAAATGTTTATGACATTCAAAAAGCTGGTGCAGTAGAGGGTAATCTAAAAAGTTGTGAGTTAGGAGCTATATGTGTTGGTGGTTACGTTGCAGAACAAATATTGATAGTAATTAATTATGATGATGATCCAAATAACTATGTTTCAAGTAAAATTAAACTGGATTACTAAATTTAATCGTGAATTGTAAATGATTTTGATTTTAAATATTCATTAAATTCATCTTCGGTCATTTCATCTGAGCCTATTCCAAATATACCAGTATCATCAAACTTTTTAGCTTTTTTAAAAACTTTATCCTTTGAGATCATGCCTTCTTTTAATAAGAATAATTGATTGTCAATTATACTTCTTTGCTTGTCACTGACGCCAGCAACAAGAAATATAAATGATATAGAAAAAAATATTATTTTTTTTTGATCCACACTTAATCAAATTGAAGTGGTGTACCTTCAGGATCTCCTAATATAACACCATCTTTCATTTTAATTTTTCCATTAACAATTGTCGCAACAGGTGTTCCTTTAAACTTATGTCCATTAAAAGGAGACCATCCACATTTGCTTTCAATTTTTTCATTTTTAATCTCAATTACTTTATTCATATCTATAATAGTGAAATCAGCATCATAATCTTTTTTAATATATCCTTTATTTTTTATACCAAAAATTTTTACAGGATTTTCACATAGCAATTTAATCAATTGTTCAAGTTTCAATCTGCCTTCATTGATATGATTTAACATAACAGGCATTAATGTTTGAACCCCTGGCATTCCAGATGGAGTTTCTGGATAATCTTTTAATTTATTCTCTTTTAAATGTGGGGCATGATCTGAGCCAATTGTATCATTATAGTTATTTCTCACAGCATACCATAAACGATCATAATGACTTTTATCTCTAATTGGTGGGTTCATTTGTGCGAATGTTCCAAGCTTTTCATAACATTCTGGTGAAGTTAAAGTTAAATGCTGAGGTGTTATTTCAAAGGTAATATTTCCTTTATTTTGCGATAAAAAATCAACTTCTTCTTTTGTGGTTACATGGAGAATGTGTGCTTTTTTATTTAATCGTAAAGCAATTTTAACAATTCTCCTAGTTGAAGATATTGCACTCTCTTCATTTCTCCAAATTGGATGTGTTAATACATTTCCTTTTTCTCTAAGTTTTTTTCTTTGATTTAATATTTCCTCATCTTCAGAATGCACTGATACAATTTTAGAAGTACTTGCAAAAACTTTTTCAATATCTTCTTCTTTGTGAACTAATAAATTTCCTGTGGAGGATCCTGCAAATAATTTAACACCACAACATCCTTCTAAACTTTTAAGATCTGCAAGTTCTTCTTGGTTTTCAGGTGTTGCACCAAAATAGAATGCATAATTACAATACATTCTATTTTTTGCGAGATTTAATTTATTTTGAAATTCCTTTTTGTTTGAAGTGGGTGGATTTGTATTTGGCATTTCAAAGACACCTGTGATACCCCCTACAATAGCTGCCCTACTACCTGAGTTTAGATCTTCTGCATCAGTTGAACCTGGTTCTCTAAAATGTACCTGGGTATCTAAGCAACCTGGTAAAACTATTAAATTTTCAGCATCATATATTTTGTTACTATTCTCGTTTTCCAGATTACCAATGTGAGAGATTTTATTTTTAGTTATTCCAATATCAGTTTTTACAAGGTTTCCTTCTATAAAACACGATCCATTTTTAATTATTAAATCTAACATTTTCAGAAAAAGTTATTATATTATTAATCAGTTTCAATCAATTATGAAAAAAGAAAATGTATATATATTAGAAGATAGAGGTCTTCTTTACGTTAGTGGAGAGGATGCAAAGGAATTTCTCCAAAATATAATTACTAATAATATTGAAAATGTAACTGACAGCAAATCTTGTTTTGCAGGATTATTAACACCTCAAGGTAAATACCTTTATGACTTTATCGTCACAAAACATAAATCAGGATATTTTTTAGATTGTGAAAAAAAAATAATTGATAATTTGTATAAACAATTATCAATTTATAAACTGAGAACTAAAGTTGATCTTTTAAATCTCAGTAATGAATTTGTAGTTGCAGCATTAAGTAAAGAGAAATTTCTAGAAATTGAAAATACTAAAGAAGAGCTTGGGTATACAACTAAGTATAGAGAAGATATAATATTTTTAGATCCAAGAAATTTAGATCTTGGTGCAAGATTAATTATCAATTTAGAAAAGCTTTATTTGTCTTTAAAAAAATTGAACTTAAAATCCTCAAATATAAATGAGTATTATAATTTTAGTCATTCAATTGGTATACCTCAAATAGATACTGAAAATTTTCAAAATAAAGTTTTTGGAGTTGAATGTAATTTTGAAGAATTAAACGGAATTGATTTCAAAAAAGGTTGTTATGTTGGTCAAGAAAATACCGCAAGAATAAAACATAAAGACAAATTAAATAAAAGAATATTTCCATTAACTGTAGTTGAAGGTAGTTTGGATACAGAAATAATATCAATTGAAAATAAAGAAATTGGAAAAGTTTTAATTAAAAACAATAATTCTTTTGCTCTAATAAAATTCAAAGAAAAAGAGTTTGATTTTAATAAAAAGCTAGATTGTGGAGATGCAAAAATTCTAATTAAAAAACCAGATTGGCTTAATATTACTTAATAAATTTAGATAAATCAGGCTTAAAATAATCAGGACCTTTCATTACTTTTCCAGCATCATTATAAATAGGCTTGCCATCACTTCCGAGTTTACTCATATTTGAATTTTGAACTTCATCAAAACATTTATCTAGATCAATTCCAAATGCATGACCTGCGCCATATGTAACATATAATATATCAGTCAAAGCATCAGCTACCTCCAATAGATCTTTATTATCAAGCGCTTGCTTAAGTTCATCAAGTTCTTCTTTTATTAGATTGTATCTTAAATCGTTTATTTTATCTGTACTAAATGCAGGACTTGATTTTACATCCTGACCAAATGTTTGCATAAAAGTTTTTACTTTTTGAAAGTTTGTCATTTTACTCCTGTAAGATTTATAAATTCTAGTATATAAATAATTTACAATCGTTATTCAATAAAATGAAAAAAAGAAAAGAATTTGACAGTCTTGGATCAATAAATGTACCAAGTGATAAATACTGGGGAGCATCTACTCAGAGATCTAATAAATTTTTTAATATTGGAAAAATTTTAG
>WTIW01000046.1 GCA_011526385.1 Pelagibacteraceae bacterium
GGATGTAAGTTTGCTGAAAAAACTGTTAAAGAAATAGCAAATAATTCACTTCATAGTATTGTGGCAACGACTATCTTGGTAGTTTTAGGATTACTTGCGGCTTATGTTGCAACATTCTTTGTTGATACAAATATTTTAACTTTAATTTTATCTTTTAGTCCAGGAGGTATTTACGAGGTTGCTGTTATTGCAATTGCTTTTGATTTGGATCCAGACTTTGTTGCCTTTCATCATATTATAAGATTGTTGTTCATTTTATTTACTGTACCCATTATTTTGAGAATTTTTGATAAAATTAAGAAATAGACTGTAGCATTCTCTCAAAAACTTTATCAGCTGAAAGTTTAGCTAAATCCGAAACTTGAATAGCTTTAAAATTTTCTCTTTCTATACTAACAAGTTTTGCAGATGTATGAGATCCGAATAAAGTAAGACCTTTTGTGCCTAAGTGAGCGGCCATATGGGCTGGTCCTGTGTCATTTGCAATAATAAATGAACTATCTTTTATCAATGTAGATAATTGTGAAATATCTAAAGCTTTACCATTATCTAAAATGCATAATGAATCAAATTTAGAAGCATCTTTTATTTCACCAGGTCCTGGTGCTAATACTATTTTAAACTCATCACTAAATTTATTTTTAATTTTTTCTATTAATTCATTGTAATAAGGCCATCTTTTAATTGTTAAATGCGGTGAGCAGAATGGAAATAGTAAAATATATTTATTTAAATTGTATTCAGTTTTAATATTCGAAATATCAGAACAAGCCCATGAAAAATCTGGTGAAAGGGTATGTTTTGTATTTAAATTAGATGTTTTTAATTGATGCTCGAACCTATCTAAAACTGACAATTTATCAAATTCATCTTTAGTTTTTCCAGCTGGTAAGGTTGTTAAAGATGAGGACCAAATATCTTTATTCGAACTTTTAAATAATATGCTTTTATAAAATGATGTTCTATTAGAGTTTTGAAGATCATAAACTTTTAAAAATTTATGTTTTTTTAGTGTTCTCATTAATGAATATAAGTAAATAAGATTAAATCTTGATAAACGTTTATCTAAAATAGGTTCTTTAATATTTGGATTTTTTCTAAATAAATCCAAATAAGGCTTAGTTGTTAATAAATAAATATCATCATCTTTGTGATTTTCAGATATATCTTGAATTGCACCACTTGCTTGAGCTATATCACCTAATGAACCGTGTTTAATAATTAAAATATTAGACATATTTACAACAATTTAACACACTATAAAAAATTATGAATAAAATACTAGTTGAAGTATCAGTTGGTGAGCTTTTAGACAAAATCTCTATTCTTGAAATAAAAAAAGAAAAAATCAAAGATCCTGAAAAACTAAAGTTCATAAATGATGAGTATGAAGTTCTTAAAAATCAACTAAACCAAAATGTTAAATCAGATGAAAAATTGAATAATTTATTTAACTCTTTAAAAGATATTAATTCTAAACTCTGGGTTATTGAAGATGATAAGAGATTATGTGAAAAGAATTCTGATTTTGGTGAAAAATTTATTAAACTTTCAAGAGATGTTCATTTTTTAAATGATGATAGGGCAAAAATTAAACTAGAAATAAACAATCATACAGGCTCTAAAATTAAAGAAATCAAAGAATATACAAGCTACTAATCCTTAAGTGAGCGATAAGTCGTCAATAAAATATATACTAGGTTTATCTATTCCAATATTTTTTGCCAACCTTGCAATTCCATTAGTTGGAATTGTTGATACAGCATTAATGGGAAACTTGGGTAATAAAAGTTATTTAGCTGCAACCAGTGTTGCTACAAGTTTTTTTTCAATGATATTTTGGAGCTTTGGTTTTCTTAGAATGGGAACTGTTGGAATAGTAAGTCAATCTTATGGTAAGAAAGATTATAAAAATATTTTAAATTTAGTTTTTAGAAACTTATTATTTGTAATCATTATATCTTTACTTTTAATAATTTTTAAAAATCAAATCTTTAAATTGTGTTTATTTTTTTTTGATTTGTCTAAAGAAACTCAAAAAAACTTTTATGATTATTTTAATGTAAGAATTTTCTCATCAATATTTGAATTAACAATTTATATCATTACAGGACTTTTTATTGGATTACAGAAGACAAAGATATCAAGTTTAGCAATTGGTAGTTTATCAATTTTAAACATAATAATAAGTTCTGTTCTAGTTTTAAAATACAATCTAAATGTTATAGGAGTTGCTTATGGAACTTTAATAGCAGCAGGTATTACTTCATCAATTTTTTTAATTTATGTTTTTATTTTTTTAAAAAAATATGTTTCTATAAAAATCGACATCGAGAAAATTATTAATTTTACAAAAATAAAAGAATTAATTGAAATAAACCTAAATATATTTTTAAGAACAATACTACTTACTTTTTCTTTTTTTTGGTTTACCTATCTTGGAAGTAAAATTGGTGAAGAATTTATTGCAGCAAATACTATATTAATAAATTTAATTTTTTTATCTGCTTTTATTTTAGATGCTTATGCTTTTTCAACAGAAGGTATTATTGGATACTCAATAGGACTAAAAAATAAGAAACTTTTTACAAATGTTGTTAAAAATTCATTTATTTTAAGTTCATTTACTGGATTAGTAATTTCTATATTTTATTTATTTTCTAAAGACATATTTATTAATTTCATGACTGATATTGAAAGTATCAAAAATATAAGTTTTCAATTTTCTTTTTGGTTAATTTTATTACCTTTTTTATCTTCATTTTGTTATCAATTTGATGGAATTTTTATAGGTGCATCACAGACAAAAGAGCTAAGAGATGCAATGTTTATATCGGTAACACTATACTTATTATCCTCTTATTTTTTAGTTCAAAATTTTGGAAATCAAGGTTTGTGGATTTCTTTTACAATCTTTCTTATTTTAAGAGCTCTTACTTTAGGATTTTATTTCAAACGTATTTACTTAAAATTTTAACTTTGAAATCCATATTTCTTTTCAAGAAATTTTATTAAATTATGAATACAAAAAGTCATAAACAAATAAATTCCACCAGCTACAATAAATACCTCTATTGGCTTAAAAGTTGTTGAAATTATATATTTTGCAACACCAGTAAGATCCATTAAGGTTACGGTACTTGCAAGTGATGTGCCTTTAAGCATCAATATAATTTCATTTCCGTAAGCAGGTAAAGATTGTTTGATCGCAATTGGAATTTGAATTTTATAAAAAATTATTTTATTTGGGATACCAAGGCTTTTTCCAGCTTCAATAAATCCTGGTTTAATTGTTTGAAAAGCTGATCTTAATATTTC
>WTIW01000125.1 GCA_011526385.1 Pelagibacteraceae bacterium
TCTTTAACTTTTTCTAATCCAAAATGGTCTTCATCTAATATTTTGAGTGCTTTGTTTAAATCAATATCTACTTTATCTTTTTTAAACCAAGGTATATCTATCATCCAATCCAAGTAGTTTCTTACAACTGTTGCCTCAGCTGACATTGGACTCATATTTTTTAATTTTTTTAATTCTGCCATACACTTCTTCTCAACTTCTTTTGGCATTTTAGCTTTTTGGATAGATTTCTTTAAATTTGTAGTCTCATCTTTGCCGTCTTCAATTTCACCTAATTCTTTTTGAATAGCTTTTAGCTGCTCATTTAAATAGTACTCTCTTTGAGTTTTCTCCATTTGAGTTTTAACTCTTCCTCTAATTCTTTTTTCAACACCAATGATGCTAGTTTCGTTCTCCATAATTTTGATAACACCGTTTAATCTCTTTTTGACATCCAATGTTTCAAAGATTTGTTGTTTTTCAGAAATTGTTGCATTTAGGTGAGAAGCTATATTGTCAGCAATTTTTGATGGATCCTTTAATTGCTTAATATTGTTTATAGTTTCTGTAGATACTTTTTTATTAATTGAAGTTAATTTTTCTAATCTTCTAACAGCAGTTAATGCAAGTGGAAGAAGGTCTTCATCTTTAGTAAGAATGTCTTTTTGGTACTCAAAAGTGCATGAAATAAATTTCTCATCGTCTTTAAAATCAACTAGTTTTACTCTTTTAATACCTTCTACAAGTACTTTAACAGTACCGTCTGGTAATTTTAATAATTGAAGAATGTTGCTTTCACATCCATAAGAAAATACATCATTTTTTTTTGGATCGTCTACTTCAGAATTTTTTTGGGTAACTAAAACAATTTTTTTATCACCCTTCATTACTTCATTTAATGCTGTAATAGATTTATCTCTTCCAACAAATAAAGGTATTACCATACTTGGAAAGACAACTATGTCTCTTAGAGGCAATAAAGGTTGAGTAACTTTAACTTCCATACAGCAAATATGGATATTAAATATTATATTGCAATAGAAAATAGTTCTTTATTAACGACTTTTTAAGCGGCTGAAGTCTTATCAGATTTAGATTTGTTCTTAGAATGGACAATTACTGGCTGCGATACACCTTTCGCCGCACCAGAATCAACGATAACTTCTTCTATGTTGTCTTCACCAGGTAAATCAAACATAGTCTTCAACAAAATATTTTCAAGTATTGATCTCAGACCTCTTGCGCCTGTTTTTTTACTAATTGCTTTATTTGCAATATCTTTAACTGCTTGATCTTTAAAGGTAAGTTTTACCCCCTCTAACTTAAACAATTCTTGATATTGTTTGATAAGTGAATTTTTTGGTTCCAATAATATTTTTACCAATGATTTTTCATCTAGATCTTCAAGAGTTGCTGTAATTGGAAGTCTTCCAATAAATTCTGGTATCAAACCATATTTTAACAAATCTTCAGGTTCTAAATTTTTCATCCATTCACCAGTTTTTTTATCTTCTAAACTTTTTACCTCTGCACCAAAACCAATTGATGATCCTTTGTCTCTTTGTGAAATTATTTTGTCTAAGCCAGCGAATGCACCGCCACAGATAAATAAAATATTAGTAGTGTCTACTTGTAAAAATTCTTGCTGAGGATGCTTTCTTCCACCTTGAGGGGGAACGCTAGCAACAGTTCCTTCCATTATTTTTAATAATGCTTGTTGTACTCCCTCCCCAGAAACATCTCTAGTAATCGAAGGGTTTTCAGATTTTCTACTAATTTTATCTACTTCATCGATATAAACTATACCTCTTTGAGCTTTTTCAACGTTGTAATCAGCGGCTTGTAAAAGTTTTAAAATAATATTTTCAACATCTTCTCCGACATATCCTGCTTCAGTTAATGTTGTAGCGTCTGCCATTGTAAATGGTACATCTAAAATTCTAGCAAGAGTTTGTGCTAATAGTGTTTTTCCACATCCAGTTGGACCAACTAATAAAATATTTGATTTTGATAGTTCTACAGTTTTGCTAGTTTTATTTTCATAGTTTAATCTTTTGTAATGATTATGTACTGCAACTGACAAAACTTTTTTCGCATGGTTTTGACCAATTACATAATCATCCAATACGGTGCAAATTTCTTTAGGTGATGGTAATCCATCTTGGTGTTTAACAAATGTATCTTTGCTTTCTTCCTTAATGATATCCATGCAAAGCTCAACACACTCATCACAAATGAATACAGTTGGACCTGCAATTAATTTTCTTACTTCATGTTGGCTTTTACCACAGAAAGAACAGTACAAAATATTTTTGTTATTATTGCTCATAAAATTTTATAACGAATCAATTTGAATACTTTATTACAACTCTCTCCTCTTAATCAAGTAGAGGTTGTGGAGAAACTATATATAGTTGGTTATTGTCTTTTCTCTACTACTTTATCTATCAACCCAAAGTCTTTTGCATTTTCAGGTGTCATGAAATTATCTCTTTCTAGTGCCGATTTAATTTCATCTACAGATTTACCAGTATGTTTAGAATAAATTTCATTTAATCTTTTCTTTAAAGACAAAACTTCATTTGCATGAATTTCAATATCTGTAGCCTGTCCTTGAAATCCAGCTGATGGTTGGTGAACCATTATTCTTGAATTTGGTAAAGAAAATCTTTTTCCTTTAGAACCTGCTGCAAGTAAAAAAGAACCCATGCTAGCAGCTTGACCAATACATAAAGTGCTAACTTCTGGTTTGATGTATTGCATTGTATCATAAATTCCTAAACCAGCTGTTACAAGACCACCTGGGCTATTTATATATAAAGAAATCTCTTTTTTAGGATCTTCGCTCTCTAAAAATAATAATTGAGCTGTAACTAAAGATGCAACAGCATCATTGATAGGACCAACAACAAAAACAATTCTTTCTTTAAGGAGTCTTGAATATATATCGTAAGCTCTCTCTCCCCTACTTGATTGTTCCACAACCATTGGGACAAGTGTGCTAAGATGTTCTGAAAATTTAGATGTCATAAGTTGATTCGATTTAACTTATACAACTTGTGATTACTTTTTGCTAACTTTTTTTGTAGCTTTAGCTTTCTTTGTAACTTTTTTTGCTTTTTTTACTGAAGTTTTTTTAGCTGATGAAGTTTCTTTTTTATCTGATTTTTTTTTATCTTTATTGTGATCATGGTCGTGGTCGTGGTCATGATCGTGGTTGTGTTTAGCTAATTTTTCTTGTTCTTTTAAATTTTTTTCATTTTCAGCTTTTAGAATTTTTTCAGCTTCATCTTTAGAAATTTGTTTTTTATTTACTTTTGCAGTTTTCTTTATTTGATCAATTATTTTTTCTTCATATATTGACCCTCTTATTCCATCAATTGCTGATGGATTTTTCTCATAGTACTCTTTAACCATTTTTTCTTGGCCAGGCATCATTCTTAACTGCTTTTGAATTTCAGCGTTTACTTCGTCCTGAGATACTTTAATATTATTTTTTTCACCAAAGGCATTTAAAATTAGTCCTGTTTTAATTCTCTTTTGTGCTTGGTCCTCTAAAGACTTTTTATTTTTCTTAAGTTCATCTTCTTTCATTCCATGAGACAAAATTTGTACTTCTTGATCAATTAAATTTTGTGGCAAATCATCAATTTTCTGTTTTTCAATTTGCTCAAGAACTTGTCTTTTTGAGATTAAATCTAATGAATTTTTAAATTCATCATTTATTTGTTTTGAAATTAATTCTTTTAGATTATTTAAATCTTTTGCTCCCAGTGTTTTGGCAAAATCATCATTTATTTTAACTTCTTCAGGTTTTTTTACTTCATTAATTTTGCATTCAAAGATAGCTTTTTTGTTTACTAGTTCCTTTTTTGGAAAATTTTCAGGTAAATTAACTTCTACTTTTTTGGTATCATTTTTTTTGACACCCTCTAATTGTTTATCAAAACCTTTAATAAATAAATCTTTTCCTAAAACAAGTTGAGTATTTTTACCCTCATTTCCTTCAAAATCATTACCATCAACTGTTGCTTTATAATCAAATACAACTAGGTCATTATTTTTGGAAATATAACTATCTTCTGCTGCTTTAAAATTATTTTGACTTTTTGCTATTTGTTCAATTCTTTTATCTGTCTCTTTGGCATCAATTTTAACTTCATATTCATCAACTTTTAATTTGGTAATTGAAGATACATCAATATTGGGAAGTTCTGTTACAGAAATAATGTACTCTAGATCTTTTCCTTCCCCGAATGATTTTAGATCTATTTTAGGCTGACCAGCTGGTTTTATTTTATTTTCTTCTAAAGCTTTTGTTGTAGAGTCTTTAAGAACTTTATCGATTACCTCTCCATAAACAGCTTTACCAAATTGTCTTTTAAGTATTTCTGTAGGCACTTTTCCTGGTCTAAAACCTTTAAGAACAACATCTTTTCTAATTTCCTCATATTTTTCATCCAAATATCCAGAAATAGTATTCTTATCTATAAAGACTTTTAAATCTTTTTGTAAACCTTTTTTATTTTCTACTGTTACTTTCATAAATCTTCATGGTAGGGCGAAAAGGACTCGAACCTTCACCGATTGCTCGACTGGTTCCTAAGACCAGCGCGTCTACCAATTCCGCCATCGCCCCAGTTAAATTATGCTGCTTTATATATTATTGAACCAATTTGTCCAATCCGAATAATAGTGTAAAAGGATATAAAAATATAAATAAAATGATTGTTTCTCCTTGTATAAGCATATGTAGAACAGACCCTGTCACAGGCTATTGTTATGGCTGTGGTAGAAGTAACGAAGAAAAAAAAATCTGGAAAGATGAAAAGACAACAGATGAATGGAAGAACAATAATTTAAACGAAATCCAAAGTCGAATGACAGGTTGGCAATTAGAAAGTTTTAAAGAATCTTATAATCACAAGATAGACAAGGGTATTTCGTTATTTAAAAAAGATTTAATAAAATGAATAAAACAAATCTTGCTATAATTATCTATGTTCTTGGTATTGTTTTTGGAATATTTGTTTTAGATATATGGAGTGCTGAAACAAGTCCAAAAGCGCTTTTAGGTATTATTTGGACAGCGCTATTTGCTATAGCACTTTATTACTCTGAAAAAAAAGATAATTAATTTTTTTCAATTAATTCACTTATAAATAAATCACCATAACCTTTATCTACAGCCTCTTGATAGAAGGATTTTTTTAAATTTGATAGTTTTTCAGAGTTTGGCATATCTTTCAATAATTCATGAATATAAGTTAAATCTTTTAAAGTATTTGAGGTAGAAAATCTAAAACCTGTATAGTCATTTTGTAAAACCTTATCAAAAATTCTATTTAGTGCTGCTGAATTTCCAGAACCAAGTTTTGCAACTGAAAATAGTTTTTCTAAATCAATATTCATTTTCTTTGCAGATTTGATAAGTTCTATTACTAAAGTTGCAGTTCCTATTGATAAAAAATTATTTAATAGTTTTGATTTAGCTCCAGCGCCAACTTCACCAAAGTAAAAGTAATCTTTACAAAAATTTTTTAAATAACTTTCAGCCTTTTTGAAGTTTTCTTCTGTAGCACCCACTATACCTCCCAGAACTCCTTCCTCTGCTTGCACTGGTCCTCCCATTACTGGGCATTCAACGTAGCTAATATTTTTGGTTGAAAAGATTTTATCCATATCTTTTGATCCATTTTGATTGTGAGTTGTAATATCAATAATTAAAGTTTTACTAGTCAAAAAATCTAATAACTTTTCAGCAATCGAAGTTGCAATTGGAGTATTGGTTACACAAAGAAATAATGCATCTAATTCTTTATTACAAAGCTCCTCTATATCTTTGGCCTCTTCTGCACCATCATAAATAATTTTATCAATTGGCACTCTATTTTTGTTTGCAACTACGAATAATTTATGTCCATGTTTAATGAGATTTTTTGCAATCCCATAGCCCATATATCCAACACCTATAAATCCAACTTTCATAAATTAGAAAAATTTTGATTAAAAACTAATATCGATTTTAAGTTATTTTTGTTTAATTGAGTTAGCATTATTTTTTTTAAAATTTTTTTTATTAAATTTATTATTAAAATTATTTGAAAGATTATTTTTAAATCTTGCATAATTTTGCTTTTGAGCTTGTTTCAATGCTTTTTTTGATGACATTTCTCTATATAATATTATTTTTTACATTGTTTCGATAGTGCCAATTACATCATAATCATTATTTGTAATTACTATTTCGCCAGATCCTACAGCCATATTTAACATTGAAGAAATTACAACATAATGTGTAACTAAAACTAAATTTTTCTCGCTTTTCCAATTTTGTATAAAATTTTTAAGATCTTTAATTTGTTTATCTTCATTTTGTGCAAATTTTGATGAAAAAAAAGAATTTAATGCATTAAAAGTTTTGAAATTCTTAAATGCATATTTTGCTGTATCTTTGCACCTGCACCATTCACTAGACAATACTTGATCAATCTGAATTTTATTTTTAACAAAAAATTCTCCAATTAGTTTTGATTGGCTAATTCCTTCATTGTTTAAATTTCTTTGTGTTGAACAATCATTGACATCAAAATTATCTGGATCTCCACCTCCTGGTGCGTAAGCATGTCTAATAAATATTATTTTACCACCTTCTTTCAATGATTGAATTAAATCATCATTAGAAAATGCTTGGTTTGAAAAAACTAAAGATATAAAGATAAACAATAAAGATATAATTTTTTTCATTAAATGAGTTCAAATTTTAATAAATTAAACAAATCTATAATTAATTGCGAAAAGTGCAAAAGACTAGTTAAATTTAGACAAAAAATTTCTAAAGAAAAACGTAAACAATATATTAATGAAACATACTGGGGAAAACCAATCACAGGATTTGGTGATATAAATGGAAAAATTTTGCTCGTTGGGTTGGCTCCAGCTGCTCATGGTGGAACAAGAACTGGTAGAGTTTTTACAGGAGATAAATCTTCAGATTTTTTGTACAAATGCCTATTTAAAGCTAAGATTTCAAATCAACCTACTTCAGAATATAAAGACGATGGTTTAAAATTGAACAAAGCATATATTACTACTGCTTTAAAATGTGTGCCCCCAGAGGATAAACCCCTAAAACAAGAATTGAATAATTGTTTTAAATATTTTGATCAGGAAATTAATTTACTTAAAAATTTGAAAATTATTGTAGCTCTTGGAAAAATAGCTTTTGATGCTTGTAAATATTTTTATAAAAACAAATATGGGCTAACTGAAAATATTCAATTTAAACATAATAAAATATTTAAATTACCAAACAATATATTATTGGTTGGATGCTACCATCCAAGTCCAAGAAATGTTAATACTGGAAGAATTAATGAAAAGAAAATGACTTCATTATTTAAAAGAGTATTAAAATTAAGCTAATCAAATAATTTTAATAAAACTTCTGGAATTTTAATTGGCTTACCTTCATCATTTACGGTAACTAGTTGCACTTCTGCTTCTGATATAATTTCCTCATTTCTTTTTATGATTTGCGTCATTGAAAAAGATGTCCTGGTTTTAGATATGACAGAAGATAAAATTTCAAGGTCGTCTTCAAATTTTGCAGGTTTTTTATACCTAATATTGCATGATTTAACGATAATTAAAGCTCCATAATCTTTTTGTAATTTTGAATTGCTAAGCCCTAATGAGTAAATAGCTTCAGATCTTGCTCTCTCTAAATATTTTAAATAATTTGCATAATAAACAACTCCACCAGAGTCTGTGTCCTCATAGTATATTTTAATTTTATGATTAAACTTTTTAGCCATTAATAAATCATATCAAATTACTTATTTTTTTTATAGTAATCATTATATTTATGAAAATTTATATTATATGGCTAGTGGGTGTTATAATATGGAATTTTGGCTACCCATCTGCAAAGCCTATTGAAGATGTTATTGCAGCTATAATTTTATCACTAATGAGTTATTGGTTGAAGAAAAACGTAAAATTTTTAAATTAATCTTTTGAGAAAAATATATTTTGATAATAGCTAATCGATTTTTTTTTTGAATTATCAGTATCAGCCATAATTGCTACTCCATCTAGTTCATCTACATCTAGATTATGAAATTTTTTAAAATCCTCTTTAACGTTGGCTTTAACTGTAACCCACTCATTAATATTATTTTTAGTTGTAGAAAGAACATTATCTATTGATTTCTTTGTGTAAGGACTTGGCCAATTTTTTCCAATCTCCTCATTACTAGAAAAAACATAGTTAATAGCTCTATTAGAAAGAGCTGTTGCGCCTGTTTTTTTAATAACAAAAACTCTTGCAGCATAATCATGCCCTTTTTTACTGTTTTCAATAATACCATTAAGGTCTTTTTCAACTTTCCAGGTTATATTGATAAATGGAGTTTTATTTAAATTAACTTTGATTTGCTTCCCAAGTCCAGATGCAGCATTATCAGCAACTGCTTTTAGATAGTTTCCATTTTCATTAGAGCCTGGAATATATTCCGTTTTATTATCTGCTCCTCTTACTTTTCTTACCTCAAGAGTTTGGAGTTCTTCCTTGGTAAAATCAAATACATTAACTCGTTCAGCAAATGCAGGTTTTAATAAAAATAAATATATAATTAAATATTTTAATATTATTTTGATCACCAGTTTCCTATAGACTTGTTTTTTTTTATTTCAATATTTTTTGTAAAATCATAATTTTGTCAATTTTGGAACATGCATTTTTCAAAATCGTTTAATATATACAAGTTATGAAAACTCTTACAATTTTTGGTTTATTAATATACTGGTCAATCATAATTTTATCGCCAGTTGTCTCTAAAGATTTGAAATTAGCAGAGTTAAATCAAACTATTGTGCCTTTAAGTAAACCTAATAAGTAGATCTACCGCCACTAATATCAAAAACTGCTGCTGTCGAGAATGAATTTTCTTCTGATGATAGCCAGCAAACCATTGAGGTTAATTCATTTACCTCTAAAAATCTCCCTTTTGGAACCTTTGAAAGCATTCTTTGAACATGCTCTTTTGACATTTGGTTTAAAATTCTTGTGTTAGCGCCAGCAGGGGTAACCACATTTACCGCGATATTATTTAGAGCTAATTCTTTACCTAATGATTTTGTAAGACCAATAACAGCAGCTTTTGAAGAGCTATAAGCACTTGCATTTGCATTGCCATCTTTTCCTGAAACAGATGCAATATTTACAATTCTTCCATAATTATTCTTAATCATATGTGGAACAACGGCTTTGCAGCAATAAAAGGTTCCATTTAAATTAATATCTATAATTTTTAACCAATCATCATTATTATAGTTCCATAATTCTGCAGTTGGACCTGTAATACCAGCGCTATTAATTAAAATATCTATTTTGTTATTCTTTGCTATTTTTTCTACAGTTTCTTTTACCTGATTGAAATCTGATACATCAACCACGTCATATTCCAAGTTAACATTGTTTATCTGATCAGTTGCATCTTTTAATTGTTTCTCATCAATATCCCAAATTCTAACTTTTGATCCTGATTGAATAAATCTTTTTGCAATATCTAATCCAAAGCCTTGGGCTCCACCTGTTATAATTGCAAGTTTGTTATTTAAATCAAATTTATGCATTATTTTTGAAGTAATAAATAAAGTATGTAAGATATGAAAGCACCAATAATAAATCCAAAAGGTTGATATTGAATAAAATTAATATTCCAAATTGTTGAAGCGGAAAATATAAAACCAATTAATAAAGAATAAAGCGCCTTGTTATTCCATCCATTATTATAAATGTATTGTGTAGTATCCTTTGGATAAAATAATTCCTTATGATTAATTTTTTTTCTTTGAACATGATAATAATCTGCTACCACAATTCCAAATATAGGACCTAAAAAAGCAATTAGTGTATCAAAAAAGCTTAAAATAGGAGCTTGACTAAAAACTGATAACCAAAAAGTTGATACAGCTAATGCACAAATACTAATTAAAGCGCCTGTGCTTTTTAAAGATAAAGAATTTGGTATGAAATTTAACAATGTATTTTGTGAAGGAATATAATTTGCAATAAGATTTGTTGATAAGGACGAAATAAGAATAAAAATTAGCGAAACTACTGTTAAATAATTATTATTTAATTTTCCTATTATATCGTTTGGATTTGTAAGTAATCTTTCAACAGAAATTGAGCTTTTTGCCATAATTACATCTGCTCCTAAGCAAATTGCTAAAGCAAATAAAGAAAATAAAATTATATTTAATAACAAACTTAGATTGCCTTTTGTCATTTCAGAGTTATTTTTTGCAAAACGAGAAAAGTCTCCAAAATTTACCAGCATAATTGAAAAGTATGCAAACATAGTTCCTGTAATAGAAATAAATGGATAAATATTATTTTTTGAGACAGCATTGTTAATATTAGTACTAAGCTTAAAAGAACTTACTAATTCAGCATAATGCTCTGAAATAATTATAATTAAAAATAGAACTAGTCCAAAATAAATAAATACAGATGAAAATTTTATAAAGCTTTTATTAAAATTCTGACTTTGAGTAAAAAGAATAAATTGAATAATTAATGTTAAAAATAATGCAGACCAATCAATAGCATTTAAACCAAAGAAAAATAATAGAAAAAACTCATGATTAATTAGTTGAGAATCTATTTTAAATATAATTATTCTAAAGATATAGCCTAGAGATTTTGAAATAAAAAATGTTTGAACACCAAACATGAATATTCCAATTAAACCTCTTATCATTCCAACATACCTTGCTCCATTAAAACCCATGGACATTCTTAAAATTACTGGAAAAGATAAGCCGCTAGATTGAGAAATATTTCCTATAAAATTTGTTAATAAAAAAACAATAAATCCTGCAAATAAAGTTCCACCCAAAACGACTAAAGAATTTAAATCATATAATAAATACAAAGATACAATTAATGAGAAACCGATAACACTCTGAATAGAAACTGCCCAATAATTAAAAAAATCTACCCAATACCAATCTCTTTTATTTGGATTTATTGAAACAAGTTCCCAGTTTCTTAATTGATATTTGTCTTTTGCTTGAATCACTCTTTATATATTAAACCAATAAACACTACTGTCCATATAAGACGTTTGGCAACCATAAAACAATCTTTGGAAATATTATAATTATTATTAAGCCAATTACTTGGAGCACCATAAATTGCATCATTCCCAAATAAATATCTTTTAAATCCCACTCTGGTACTACACCTTTTAAAAAATATGCTGAAAGCGCAACTGGTGGTGATAGCCAGGCGGTCTGTAAGTTAACAGCCACTAAAATTGCAAACCATGTCAAATTAAATCCAAGAGCCTCGATTAATGGTAGAATAATTGGAACAATAATCATTACAATTGGTACCCACTCTAATGGCCAACCTAATAAAAAAATAGCAATCATAACTATTGCTAAAATTAAATATCTATTCATTTCTAATGATAGAAGAAAATCAGTTAAAACCATTGGTGTTCCAAGTCTTGCAAATACTGCTCCAAAGAAATTAGATGCAGCAACTAGAACCATGATTAAAGCGGTAATCTCTAAAGTTTTTACTAGAGCTTCTTGAAGTTTTTTTAGAGTTAATTTTTTATATGCTAAGGTTAATAAAAGAGCACCCATGGCTCCACATCCAGCAGCTTCTGTAGGTGTTGCAAATCCAAACAATATACTTCCAAGTGCTGCAAAAACTAATGCAGCCGGAGGAACAAGACCTAAGAAAAACTCTACCCAAACTTTACTCATACTTTTAGCTCTCATTTTTTCTGGTAAAGGTGGGCCTAATTTTGGGTTCATGGCACATCTAATTGTTGTGTAAGCCGCGTATAAAGAAGCTAGTAAAACACCAGGAAGAATAGCTGCCGCAAATAAATCGATTACAGGTATTTCCATGATGGGACCCATAACAACAAGCATTATGCTTGGTGGAATTAGAATTCCAAGTGTACCACCAGCAGTTATGGTTCCTGCAGCAAGTTTTACATCATATTTAGATCTATTCATTGATTTTGCAGCCATAATTCCAAGAATAGTAACTGAAGCACCTACAATACCGGTTGCTGCTGCAAATATTACAGAAACGAAAAGTACAGCATAATATAAAGAGCCTTTAACTCTTGCTAACATTAATTGAAATGCAGAGAACAACCTTTCCATTAAACCCGCTTGTTCCATCATTATTCCCATAAAAACAAAGAGGGGTACGGCGGCGAGTGTTTGTTCCGTCATAACCATAGAAAATTGCAGGGTCATTAAGTAAAACACTAATTTTCCAAAACCAAGATATCCAAATACAAAACCTAAAAATATAAGTGTGAATGAAATTGGAAATCCTATGAATATAGAAAACAACATTACTCCTATTAAAATAAAACCTAATGTTGCTGGATCTATCAAATGAGATATCATGCTAATTTCCTGGCCACTTTCCTTTAACCATTGCGTAATAACTTTTAAATAATTCTGAAACTCCCTGTATTAGCAAAAATATTATTCCAAACCATAAACAAGATTTTATTGGCCACATGTATGGCATCCATGTTGTATCCATACCTCTTTCGTTTCTCATTATAGACTCTTGAACAAATCCAGTGGTCATATAAAGGAAAACTATCAAGCCTGGAAAATAAAATAAAAGATATAAAATAAAATCGATTTTGCCTTGATTTTTAACTTTGAAATTTCTGTATAAAAAATCTGCTCTAATGTGAATTCCTTTTGATAACGCATATCCTGCGCCCAACATAAATAATGCACCATATAAAAATCTGCTAATATCATATGCCCAAATCGTAGGGGCTAAAAACAATTTTCTTGCAAGTACTTCGTAAGTCATTGCTAATATTAATGGAAACGTTATCCAGCAAACTGTATTTCCAATTAATTTACTAAATTTATCTATATTAATTATCGATGATGCCATCCACTTTGGCATATCTTTTGGCATTTTACCTGATCCACCTCTTCTTTCAGCGATCATTTCATCTGAAATATCAAGTCTTATTTTTTTCTTTGCCATAAATTTTATGAGGATTGATAACAAAGCGGGTGTTTAACCCGCTTTGTATAAATGTTTATCTTTATTTTAATGTTGCAGCGTGAGCCATTCCTAGCTTCGCATTTGACATTTGAGCACCACTCCAGAAAGGAACTGCAATATCAGCAAATTCTTTCATTGAAGTGTAAACTTTATTAAAGAATGCATTTTGTGCTGCATTTTTATTTAAAGTTGCTTTTGCTGCAGCCATGTACTCAGTGAAATAATCAGAAGGAGTATCTTCTAAAATTACACCATGCTTAGTAGTTAATTCTTGTAAAGCTTTTCCATTTTCATAGATTCTGTAGCTTAAAGATTTAGCTAATGAAGC
>WTIW01000039.1 GCA_011526385.1 Pelagibacteraceae bacterium
ATTAGTTTTTGATGATAATTTTTCTGTAAAAAATAAAAAATATAGTAATTACTTTTTTCCTCCAGATAGAATAAAAAAAATAAATTTTGATTATATTTTTTTAAGCCCTGGAATTGATATAAATAAATGCATTTTATCAAAGTTTTTAAAAAAAAATAAAATCAAAATAATTAGTGAGCTAGATATTTTTCATAAAACATATCCATATTTAAATAAAATTACAATTACAGGAACTAATGGAAAATCAACTACATCTAAATTAATTTATGAAGTTTTAAAATACCATAAAAAAGATGTTAGATTGGTTGGTAATATTGGAAATCCAATTTTAAAAGAAAAAAATATAAAAAAAAATACTATTTTTGTTATTGAGGCATCATCCTACCAAATCGACTACAGCAAATATTTTGAGACAAATATAGCCCTAATTTTGAATATAGCCCCCGACCATTTAGAAAGGCATAAAACTTTTCAAAATTATATAAATGCTAAATTAAAATTAATTAAAAAACAGAACAATAAATCAATTGCACTTATCGAAAAAAATAATGGGTTAATTAGAGATATTTTAAGATCACAAAAGGTCAAATCTAAAATAAAAAATGTAGACTTTAAAGAATATGATGGCTTTTATAAAAAAATAAAAAATAATTATTTTAAAAATTTATCAAATATAAAAAATTTATCATTTGTATTAAAGCTTTCTAATATCTTAAAACTTGATAAATCAAAAATTTTAAAAGTAGTAAATAGCTTCAAAGGATTAAATTATAGGCAACAAATTGTTTATAATAAAAAAAATTTTTTGATTATTAATGACTCAAAATCAACATCATTTTCATCAACAGTGCCATTGTTACAATCATATGAAAATATCTATTGGATTTTAGGGGGCTTAGCAAAGAAGGGTGATAAACTAAATTTAAATAAAAAATATTTTAAGAAAATTAAAGCTTATATTTATGGAACTAATCGGGCTTTTTTTTCAAATGTACTGAAAAATAAATGCAAATTGCATTCATCTAAAAATCTAAAAAATATTCTTTCTAAATTATTTTCAGATATTAAAAAAAATAAATATGGAAAAAAAACTATTTTATTTAGTCCTGCAGCAGCTTCATTTGATCAATTTAAAAATTTTGAGGAAAGAGGAAGATATTTTAATCAAATGCTTAAAAAATATATAAATGCATAGATTTTTTGAAAATTTTTATGATTGGTGGAAAAATATAGATAAATTTATCCTTTTTCTTATTTCAGTTTTATTTTTTTTAGGTCTTTTTTTCTCTTTGGTATCAACATCTTTAATTGCGTCTGACAAACTTGATACGAACTCATATTACTTTTTTATCAAACACTTAATTTTTATTGGGTTGGGAGCTTTAATACTATTTTTCCTCTCAATTTTAAAAGAAGATATCTTGATTAAAATCTCATTAATTCTTTTTTTTATCACATTAGCTTCTCTTTTATTGGTTCCATTTGTGGGTATAGAAGTTAAAGGATCAAAAAGATGGCTTGATTTAGGGGTTTTACCACGCTTTCAACCTATAGAATTGTTAAAACCATACTTTATAGTCTTAGTCTCAATTCTGCTATGTTTAAATAAAAATATTTTTTACAAATATTTATTAAGCGGCATTGTTCTTCTGCCAGTTATACTTCTTTTAATCTCACAGCCCGATCTTGGCCAGACGTTATTAATTACCATGGTATGGTTAACACTAATATTTGTTTCAGGAATAAACATATATTTATTCTTTTTGTTTTTTATTTTTACAATTTCAATATCAACATATTTAATATTTTTTGTATCAAAGTTTGAATACATAAAAATAAGACTTCTATCTTTTTTGAATACTAGTAGTGGAAATAATTACCAAGCGGATCGAGCAAGTGATGCAATTTCTGGTGGAGGATTTTTTGGTAGAGGGATCGGTGAAGGAACTTTAAATTCAAAAGTTCCTGAGGCGCACACAGATTATATTATCTCTGTTATATCAGAAGAGTTTGGAGCTATTATTGTAATTTTGATAATGATTTTATATTTAGTCTTCTCTTATAATGTGATCAAAAAAATTAATAATACCATTTCAGAAAAAAATAAATTAATCTTAATTGGATGTGTAACACTGATATTGTTACAAACATTTGTACATGTTGGAGTAAATATTAGATTGTTGCCTACTACTGGTATGACCCTGCCATTTTTAAGTTATGGTGGCTCATCAATAATTAGTACAGCTTTAGTTTCAGGTATAATACTTAACTTAACAAAAAGAAGATTGTCAGAGGTATGACAAAAATATTAATCGTAACGGGTGGCTCAGGCGGCCATGTAATACCCGCTCTTACAATTTTTGATCATTTAAAAAATAATTTTGATGTTCGTATAGCCACAGATGAAAGGGGTACTAAATTTATAAATAAACAAGATTACGAATATAATTTAATAAAAGTACCAAACTTATTTAGTAATATTTGGTCTCTACCATTAAAATTATTTAAATTTATTTATGTAATATTCGAGTCATATAACTACTTAAAAAAAAATAATATAAGCAAAATTATAAGCACAGGTGGGTATATGTCCTTTCCATTTTGTTTTGCATCTTTATTTTTAAATTGTGAGATTGTTTTATTTGAACCAAATAGTGTGATTGGACGTTCAAATAAATATATGATTAAAATTGCAAAAAAGATTTTATGTTATGATAAAAACTTGAAATTATTTCCCAAAAAATATTTTGGTAAAATTGCATTGATTGCTCCAATTTTGAGAAAAGAAATTTATGAAGTAGAAAAAAATCCTCAACATTTACAAAAAAAAGTTATTAAAATTTTAATAGTTGGAGGAAGCCAAGGATCTATTTTTTTTGATAAACAAATAACCAAATACATTTTGGAGTTATCAAAAGAACTAAACATTGCAGTTAAGCAACAAGTTTTAAATATAAATGAAAGAAAAAGAATTAATGATTATTATCAAAAATCTAATTTTAAATATGAATTATTTGATTTTGATGAAAATCTTCATACAAAAATTAATGATATAGATATCGCAATTACAAGGTCAGGCGCCTCTGCAATTTCAGAATTAGCACATTTAAACATACCTTTTTTAGCAATACCTTTCCCATTTGCTAAAGACAATCATCAGTTTTATAACGCCAAGTTATACGAGGAAAATAATTGTTGTTGGTTAATAAAACAAAAAGATCTTAACAGCATAAATTTTATAAATTTATTTAAAGATAAGAAAGATCATGAAGAAAAAAAAAATAATTTATCAAAAATTACTAACCAAAACAGCTGGAATAATGTAAATAAAAAATTGATAGACCTTATCAATGAAAATTAATTTAGGAAAAAGAGAGCTAATTCACTTTATTGGAATAGGTGGAATAGGTATGAGTGGCCTAGCTTTAATAATGAACGGTCTTGGTTTCAGAGTTCAAGGTAGTGATATTTCAGAAAATAAAAATATTGATAGATTAAAACAAAAAAAAATACCAATCTTCCTAAATCATAATAAAAAAAATTTAAAAAATAGTACTGTTCTTGTAATTTCAACAGCAATAAAAAAGAATAATCCTGAATTAGTTCAAGCAAAAAAATTAAAGTTACCAATATATACAAGAGGAGAAATGCTTGGTCATATTGTTTCTTTAATGAAAAATATTGTAGTCACAGGATCTCATGGAAAAACAACTACAACATCATTACTGTCTAGTATATTTGGAAGCGCCAAATTGGATCCAACCATAATTAATGGAGGAGTTTTAAATTCATTTGGTAACTCAGCTAAACTTGGAAAAAGTAATTGGTGCTTGATTGAGTCCGATGAATCTGATGGTAGCTTTTTAAAAATACCTTTTACATATTCTATAATTACAAATATTGATGCCGAACACCTGGATTTTTATAAATCTCTTGAAAATTTGAAAAAAAATTTTTCAAGCTTTATAGAAAAAACTCCGTCACTAGGGAAAACTTTTTTATGTATTGATGATAAAAATATTAAAGAAGTCATCAAAAAAACAAACAATAAAAATTTTTATACATATGGATTATCAAAGGATGCAAACTTTAATATAACAAATACTTTGCAAAAAGAAAAATACTCTGAATTTAATTTAAAAATAAAAATACCTGGCAGTAAAAAAGAAATAAAAAAAATAAAGATACCATTGATTGGTATGCATAATATCAAAAACGCAGCTTCATGTGCTGCTGTTGCTTTTTTAATTGGGATAAATGATAAGACTATTAAAGAAGGTCTAAAAAATTTTAAAGGTGTGCAAAGAAGATTTAATTTTCTTTTTAAAAGAAATGATGCATTATTTTTTGATGACTATGCTCACCATCCAACAGAAATATCTTCTGTACTCGAGGGAGTAAAAGAAGTTTATAAGAAAAAAGAAATTATATGCATATTTCAGCCACACAGAATATCTAGAGTAAAAAACCTTAAATTTGAATTTTCTAGATCCTTTAAAAATGCAGATACTGTAATTCTTTGTCCAATATATAAAGCAAGTGAAAATATTAAACTTGGTTTTGCATATGAAAAATTTGCAAAATTAATAATTAAAAATTCAAATGTTAGTCTTATTAAAATTGAGAATGAAGATAGTCTAAAAAAATTAATTAAACAAACGGGCTATGGTGAAAAAATTTATATAGGAATGGGCGCTGGAAGTATTTCTAATTGGATGAGGAATTTATAAAAACAAATTAATGCAAATTGATGACCTAAAAAAACTGCCAATTAATGATGATGAGCTTTATTTTGATTATGATTTAAAAAAATTGAATTGGTTTAATATTGGAGGAAAAACAAAAGTTTTTTTTAAGGCAAAATCTCTAACTGGATTAGTAAATTTTTTAAAGACCTTCAAAAAAAGAGGAAAAATATTCGTTTTAGGCGCAGGCTCAAACGTATTGATTTCAGATGACAATTTTGATGGAGCGGTAATTAAACTTGGAAAAAATTTCCAAAATCTCTCAATTTTGAATGAAAACTTAATAATAGCTGGATGCGGAGTATCCCAAAAAAAATTATCTGAATTTTCTAAAGAAAATAGCTTAACAGGAATGGAATTTATGTCTTGCATTCCTGGTTCAGTTGGAGGCGGAATTAGAATGAACTCTGGATGTTTTGATAATGAATTTAAAGATGTATTAGTTTCTGTTCAATGCATTGATTTTGATGGATCAGTAAAAATGATAAATAAAAATAATATCAAATTTAAATATAGAGGTTCCGATTTATCAAAAGATTTAATTTTTCTAAGTGCAACGTTTGAAGGCAAAAAAAATGAGCAAAATAAAATTTTACAAACTATGGAGCAAATGAAAAATAGAAAAGAAAAAGCTCAACCTACCAAAATTAAAACTGGAGGAAGTACATTCAAAAATCCGATAGATCAAACTTCAAAAAAAGTTTGGGAGTTAATAAATGAGTCTGTGCCAAATTCTTTAAGTTTTGGAGACGCAATTATATCTGAAAAACATATGAATTTTTTTGTAAATAAGAAAGATGCAAGTTTTAAAGATATGAAAAAATTAATTTATACAGTTAAAGAAAAAGTTCAGAAAAAAACTGGTATTAATATTAATCCAGAAATAATTATTGTAGAATGAAGAAAAAAATTTTAATTATTGCAGGTGGCTATTCAAATGAAAGAGAAATAAGTTTAAAAACTGCAAGAAGTGTTTATCTAGAATTAAAAAAAAGCAAAAAATACACCATAGAAGTTACAGAACCTGATGGAAATTTTGTTAAAAAAATAAATTCTTTTAACCCTGATATTGCGTTTAATTTACTTCATGGAAGATACGGAGAAGATGGTTATATACAGGCTATACTAGAATCACAAAAAATTAAATATACTCACTCTGGCGTTCTATCCTCATCTATAGCTATAGACAAAGAAATTTCAAAAAAAATTTATATTAAACATAAAATTCTTACCCCTAAATATATTAAATTCAAATTTAGAGATTTTAATGAAAAAAAAATTATTCAAGAAATTCAAAAAAAACTTAAATTTCCAGTTGTAATAAAGCCAATCAATGAAGGCTCAAGTGTAAGTGTCTATATATGTAAAAAAAATAATTTATTTAGTAATTTAAAAAAATTAAGACATTATGATGAAATATTAATTGAAAAATTTATTCCAGGTAGAGAAATACAAGTAGCAATTCTTGGTAATGAAAAATTAGGTGTTATTGAACTTAAGCCTAAAAGAAAGTTTTATGATTATGAGGCAAAATATAATCCAAAAGCTAAAACAGAACATATTATACCTGTAAATATAAGCAAAAAAAATTACGATAAAGTTACATCTATTGCACTCAAAGCACATAAATTACTAAAATGTAGAGGTGTTACCAGGTCAGATTTTAGATTTGATGGAAAAAAATTTTACCTCTTAGAGACTAATACTCAACCAGGAATGACAGCTTTATCATTGGTTCCAGAAATAGCTAGATATAGAAATATATCTTTTGCAAAATTAATTGATAAAATTTTATTAGATGCATCTATCAATAAATAAAAAAAAAATTTATTTTTATTTATTTACATTTGTATTTATAAATACACTTTTTAACATTAATCAAATAAGTAAATTTTCAAATATATTTAAATTAGAATACATAAATATAAATGGATTGAATGTAGATGAAGAAAACTCTTTAAGAAATGATCTAGAGTTATTTAAAAATCAAAATATTTTTTTGATAAAAAATAATCATATCTATTCGATTTTAGATGATTTTAAACAGATAGAATCTTTCAAAATAAAAAAAATTTTTCCATCCAAGTTAAATATAGATGTCAAAAAGACAACTTATATAGGCAAAACCATGAAAAATGGCAAAGTATATTTTATAGGAAATAACAAAAAATTTATCGAACAAAAAAAAATTAATATCCAACCAAATGTTCCTTTTGTGTTTGGTAATTTTTCAATCGAAGAATTCTTAATTTTACAAAATAATTTGAAAGATAATAACTTTAATTTAGATGAGTTTAAAAGTTATTATTATTATAAAAATGGAAGATGGGATTTAAATAAAAAAGATAATATAACAATTAAATTACCATTCACTAATGATGAACAATCTTTAAAACAATATAAAATTTTAGAGGATGAAGGCAAAATCTACAAAAATAGTATTGTTGATTTAAGAGTTCCTAAAAAAATTATTATCAGCTATGAATGAAGGGAACATGGATACAGTAATTGACCTTGGCTCTTCAAAAGTAAAAATCTCAACATTTGATCAAAAAAAAAAAATTATTTCTCATTTTTCGGAAAATATTAATGATAGAGAAAATATTGAAGAAATCTCAAGTATAATAAAAAAATTAATAAAGTATTCAGAAAAAGAAATTTCTAATCATATAGAGGATATTAATTTAATATTTGATCATCAAAATTTTTCTACAATAGATATATCAATAAAAAAAAATATTGATCATATTAAGTCACCCAGCGAACTTATGTTTGATGCAAAGCAAGAATGTACTCAAATCATAAATAGTTGCTATAAAGATCAAAGAATTATTCAATCTTTTATAAGCAGTATAAAACTAGATAAAATAGAATTAAAAAAAATACCAAAGGATCTTAAAGACTATTCAGATATTATTTTTGAATTTAAACTTTTATGTATATCTGTTGAAAATTTTTCCTATTTAAAAAGTATTTTTTCTAAAAATAATTTAGAAATTAAAAATACTTTTTGTTCTAGCGTTGTAAGGTCTTTTAATTATATGAATAATTTTAAAAATGAAAAAAGTATCGCATTTTTAGATATTGGTTTTTTAAGGAGCTCTTTAGTTTTGTTTAAAAACAGTAATTTACAATTAATTAAAAATATTCCTATAGGGGGACAAAGTATTACAAAAGATATTTCTTATATGATGAAAATCGACTTAAAAGACTCTGAAGAGATCAAACATCTTTTTAATAAATCGGAAACAGATTTTTCTTATTCTGGTGAAATAAATCAGGAAGAAAATAGCTTAACAAAAAAATTGATTACTAAGAAAATATCAATCGATTTGTTAAAAAAAGTTATTCTTGCCCGAGTTGAAGAAATTTTAAATTTATTGTTTGTAGATACTCAAATTTCAGGCAGCATAGAAAAAGAGGAGATTTTGTTAGTTTTGATAGGTGGTGGATCCAAATTATTTGATAAAAATTCTTTTAACTTTGAAAATTCTAATAACTTTAAGGATATAATTTTTTATGATGAAACAGATAAAGAGATTTGTAAATCTGGTTTGGAATATGCTTTAAAATACAACCCAGAAAAGGAAAATTTGATTAAAAATAATAAAAATAAGGGAATTTTTGAGAAATTTTTTAACCTTTTTCAAAAATTATAATTGTATTTTGTTGTAATAATACTTGTATGTCTAATTAATTAGCCATTTATTATAAGTTTTGAGTGTCATTATTAACTCAAAAAACTTTAAGCAAAAAATTCTCAGTTAGTGGAATAGGAGTACATACCGGTGCTAGAGTTAATATGAGTGTTTTGCCTGCCTCAGCAAATACAGGAATAACTTTCAAAAGAATTGATTTAAACAATAACAACTTAATTATACCTAGTTACAATAACGTAATGGACGCAACATTGTGCACCACAGTATCAAACGAACATAATGTAAAAGTTTCAACTATAGAGCATTTGATGGGAGCGTTTTACGGTTTAGGAATTGATAATGCTATTGTTGAATTAGATTCACAAGAAGTTCCAATAATTGATGGATCAGCAAAAAAGTTTGTAGAATTAATTTTAGAAGCTGGTTTTAAAAACTATGAAGACCCTATCAAATTAATAAAAATTGAAAATAAAGTAGAACTTACAGAAGGAAACAAATCAATTTCAATAGATAAATCTAATGTTACTTCAGAAATTGATTTTGAAATTAAATATGAAAATCCAATTATACAAACTCAAAGAAATAAAGTCAGTTTATTTGAAGATGATCTTAATGATATTTATAACTCAAGAACTTTTTGTCTTTATGAAGATTTAAAAAAATTAGAGAAACTTGGATTAGGTAAGGGTGGCAGTTTAGAAAATGCTGTTGTAGTAAAAGATAGTTCTATTTTAAACAAAGAGGGACTTAGAAATAATTTAGAGTTTGTTAATCATAAAATTCTCGATTGTATGGGTGATCTTTATTTATCTGGTTATAGAATAATTGGATCAATCAAATGCTCTCAAGGAGGTCATAGCCTAACAAATAAATTGTTGAGAAAATTATTCGCAGACAAAAAAAATTATTCTTTGATTGAAATTAAAGGAAAAAACCTTCCACATTCCTTTGCAAACAGAAGTCAATTAAGATCTATTGCTTAATAATTAGAATTTTCAAAAATTTCTGATAAAAATTTCACATGTCTTTTGTTTATAAAATTTTTATTTTTTTTCTTTTCTTTTCTTTTTTATCATGTGCCAAGCAAGAAGAAAAAATAACAATAGTTGAGGAAAAGAGTTTAGAAATGCAAATGATAGAAGCTTATAATGCAGGACTTGACGAGCTAGATAAAAACGATGCAATTTACGCTGCTAGAAAATTTAATGAAGCAGAACTCTTATACCCGCAGTCAGTATGGGCTCCGAGAGCAGCTTTGATGGCAGCATATGCATACTTTTCTCAACTTTATTATTCTGATGCAATAATTGAACTAGAAAAATTTTTAGATAAATATAAAAATCATCCTAGAAGAGATTATGCATTTTATTTATTAGCACTCAGTCATTACAATCAAATAGTTGACGAAACACGAGATTTAAATGAAATTTTAAAAGCCAAAGAATATTTTAATTATATAATTAAAAATTATCCTAATACTGAATTTGCAATAGACTCTGAGTTTAAGCTTGAATTGATCCAAGAAATTTTAGCATCTAAAGAAATGTACTTAGCTAGATATTATGTTGATAGAGAAAAATGGATACCAGCAATAAATAGATTTAAAACTGTTATAAACGATTATGAAACTAGTATTTATGTAGAAGAGGCCCTACATAGATTAGTAGAACTACATTATAAATTAGGATTAATTGATGAGTCTAAAAAGTATGCTGCTCTATTGGGATACAACTATCAATCTAGTGATTGGTATGAGGAAAGTTACAAAATCTTAAATAAAAACTATGTTAAAATTTCAAAAAAACAAAATAAAGAAAATGAGGAATCAATATTGCAAAAATTTAAAGATCTACTTAAATAAATAGATCTAATGAATAAGACCATAGAACAAAATTATAAAAAAAAAATTAAGGAATTTGAGAAACACAATAAATTATACCATCAAAAAAGTAGTCCTTTAATATCTGATAAAGAATTCGATGAATTAAAAAGAGAAATATTAAGTTTAGAGAAAAAATATCCTAGCCTCAAAAATAAAAAGTCACCCTCTAATATTGTAGGATACAAACCATCAAAAAACTTCCAAAAATTTAGACACAAAGTTCAGATGCTCTCTTTGGCCAATGCTTTTGATAAAGATGATCTTTTGAATTTTGAAAAAAAAATTCATAATTATTTGAATGACAATACAGCTATAGAATATAGCGTAGAACCTAAGATTGATGGAATTTCCGCATCCTTAACATATCTAAATGGAAAATTAACTTACGGTGTATCAAGAGGTGATGGAAGCGAAGGAGAATTAATAACTGATAACTTAAAAACAATAAAAGACATTCCGCATAAAATTGAAAAAAAAAATTTACCAAATGAAATAGAAATAAGAGGTGAAGTATTTATTGAAAAAAAAGATTTTGAAAAAATTAGTGATAAATTTGCAAACCCAAGGAACGCTGCATCAGGAACACTAAGACAGAAGAATCCTGAAGAAACAAAAAAAATCCCACTTAAATTTATAGCTTATACTTTTGGATTTATTGATGATCATAATATTGAAAATCAGTCTGATTTTTTAAATGAATTAAAAAATTGGGGTTTTATAACTAGCCAACATAATAAAGTTATAAAATCAATAGATGATTTGGTAACTTTTCACAATCAATTCGAGGAAAAAAGGTTTGATTTAGAATATGATGTTGATGGCCTTGTTTACAAAGTAAATAATTTGCAACTTCAAACAAGGTTAGGATTTACATCAAACGCTCCAAGGTGGGCGATTGCACATAAATTTTCAGCAGATCATGCTTATTCAGAAATTATAAATATAGATATTCAAGTTGGAAGGACAGGGGCATTAACTCCAGTTGCAAAAGTAAAACCAGTCAATATTGGAGGAGTTGTAGTATCAAATGCAACATTACACAATGAGGATGAGATTATAAGAAAAGATATAAGAATAGGAGATACTGTAAAAATTGAAAGAGCAGGAGATGTAATTCCGCATGTATTAGAGGTAGACTTAAAAAAAAGAAAAAAAAATTCAAAAAAATTTAATTTTCCAATCAAATGTCCATCCTGTGGTTCTAGAACAGAAAAAGAATTTAATAAAACCACAAAAAAGTATGATGCAGTTAGAAGATGTACCAATGAAGGTTTTGATTGTGAAAAAATTGCGATAGAAAAAATCAAACATTTTATATCTAAAGATGCATTAAATATTGATGGGCTAGGAAAAAAGGTAGTTGAAAAGTTTTGGGATTTAAATTTTATAAAATACCCACAAGATATTTACAATTTAAATTATAAAAAAATTTCTAATTTAGATGGTTGGGGCGAGCAATCTGTATCCAATCTTAAATTTTCAATTGATAAATCAAAAGATGTTAGCTTAGAAAGATTTATATTTGCGCTTGGAATAAGACACATTGGATTAGAAAATGCAAAAATTATTGCTGATTTTTCTAAAAGTATAAGTAATTTTTTAGATATAATTCACCAGAATAAATTAAGTGAATTAATTGATATTGATGGAATTGGAGATACTCAAATCAAATCATTAGAAAAATTTTTTAAAAACAAAATAAACTTAAAAGTAACCGAGGAATTAAATAAAATTCTTGAAATAAAAAATAGGAATATAAATTACAATGGTAAGTTCAAAAATAAATCTTTCATGTTCACAGGTAAACTAAATAATATTAGTAGAGCTGAAGCAAAAAGTTTAGTTGAAAAGAATTCAGGCAATATTGTAAGTAGTGTTACCAAAAAATTAGATTATTTGGTTATTGGAGATAAACCAACTACTAGAAAAGTAGACTTGGCAAAGAGTTTAGGGATTAAGATTGTTACTCAAAAGGAGTGGTTTGAATTGCTAAATTAATTTTGCAAGCCATTTTCTCTCTTTTTCATTTAAAAAAGGTGAAATTTTTGAGTAGGTCTCTAAATGGTATTTTAAAATATAATCTTTTTCAGCTTTATTTAACAATTTTTCTTCAATTAAATCCTTTTCTAATGGGGCATAAGTTAAATTTTTAACAAAAAGTTTATTTTTAATTCCATCAATATAAACGAGGTTTTCAATTCTTATTCCAAAATTATTTTCTAAATAATATCCAGGTTCATTACTTACAATCATTCCTTTTTTTAATTTCACAAAATTATTTTTTGATATGCTTTGAGGTCCCTCATGAACATTCATAAAAAAACCTACACCATGACCTGTTCCATGACGATAATCTAAATTTATGGATTTAAGACTTCTTCTTGCAAGCCTATCTAGATTATGACCATTTTTTATTTTATCAATTTCAGCTAGAGCTACTGCTATATGACCTTTTAAAACTCGAGTATATAATTCTTTTAATTTTCGTTTAGGCTTGTTAAATGAAATAGTCCTAGTTACATCTGTCGTTCCCCACTTATATTGACCACCAGAATCAACTAATAATAAATGTTCTTTATTTAATTTCCTATTTGAAACTTTATTTGATCTATAATGTATTATAGCACCATTTGGCCCAGATCCTGCAATTGTGCTGAAACTTGGATATAAAAAGTTTTTATTTTTTTTTCTAAAATTTTCTAATTTTTTTTCAACTTTTAACTCATCTAAATTTTTAATATTTGAATTTTTAATCCAATAAAGAAATTTCGTTAATGCAACACCATCTTCAATATGAGCATTAACCATATTTTTAATCTCAATATTATTTTTTATGGATTTTAAATCATAAATAGG
>WTIW01000049.1 GCA_011526385.1 Pelagibacteraceae bacterium
CTAAAGAACCATGCGATATTCCAAGAACTAGAATTAAAAAAAAACAAAAATATATAAAATTATTTGATCTAAAATAATCAAAAGCTGAAATGAAAATACTAAAAATAAAAAAAACTGGTGAATGTATATAATTTATTTTATTTACCATTTACTTTTCAAATAATGCTTTTAAAAATATCATCTTTGGCATTCTTAAAATGATAGACATGTCTTCAAAAAAGTTACTTTTGTTTGATAAAAAATTAATTATATTTTTAGAATTGCTCTTAAACATATTAAAGAAAATATCAGGCATTTTTTTGGGATATTTTTTTAAAACTTTTAAAAAAATCTGATCTAAAAAATCGTATTTACCAGGTATTTTAAAACCTTTCTTGTTAGTTATATCTCCCAAGTTATTAACAATATATCTAGATTGTTGTTGAATATTTAAAAATGTATATCCTGTGCTAAGTCTAGTCATCCCACCAGCTGTACCAATATTAATAATATTTTTATTATTAATATTTGAAGTTTTGAATAATGGAATTTTACCTTGTTCCTTAAAAATTATTTTATAATTTTTAATATTTAAATGTTTGCTGATATAATTTTTAAGTTGCGCATCATAATCAGCTTCTTTTTCGTCAGTCATTGACGATAACCATGTAGTTTCTACTAGAGCTCTCTTTTTAGTGAATGGCAATGTATAAAAAAAATGAACACTATTTCTTTGGTCACAATCAAAATCCATTAAATTCATAATACTTTCATCAAAAAAATCTTTTTCTGTTTCAATTTCATAGCCAGAAAAGTGCTGCCATAAATTTTTTTCGTTATTTTCTATTTCTGGAATACTGTTAAAGATAATCGATTTATTAAAGTCAATTCCACTTTTTTCTTTAAAGAAAAAAATATTTTTGTTTTGTTTTAATTTATTTAAGACTTTGTTATAAAATTTGCCGCTGTCTATTGCTTGATAAGGAAAAAGTTTACATTCTTTGTGTTCAATGCCATTTTTAGTATTAATTGTGAAATGATCCCAATTTTTAAAAACACAATCTTCAAAATTATGTTGATGAACTCTCCAAAAAGACCAAGTTTTATCTCTTTGGTAATTATCTCTTGTTTCAATGATTGCTAGGGATTTGGTTTTTAATTTATCATTTATCTGCATTTCATATGCTAATGATAAACCACTGCAACCACCTCCAAGAATTATATAATCAAAATCTTTCATTTAAATTTATTTCTTCAAATATAATTTTATATTTATCCTCCATTAAATGCGTTCCTGGATTTTTTTTAAAACTTAATTTTAATAAATCAATTACAGATAAAAATGTTTGAAAAACTTTACTCAAGTTATTAACAAATATTTTTCCAGATCTTTCATAATTACTAAAATTTTTTTTTTTTAAAATATTATATCCTATTTCTCTATATATCCTTCTTGCAACACATATTGAAAATCTTAATCTAAAAGGGATCTCTTTCATCGCATAAAACGAACTGTTATAAAATCTTTCCGCAAGAGAAACAGTTTGCTTAATCTTTTCAAAATCAGATTTTATATAAAATCTATTTTGACTTTTATCTTCAATTACATCTCTAGAAATGTTTGTTAATTGCATTGCAATACCTAAATCAATTGCACCTTTTAATGCAAAATTTTTTTTCACATTTAAAACTTTTGCCATCATTATACCAACAGTTCCTGCTACTCTATATGAATAGACTAATAAATCTTTCTCTGTTTCAAATTTTATAATATCTTCTAAATCACTTTCTACACCATCAAATAAATCATAAACTACATTAATTGGTATATCTGAAGTTTCAATTAAGCCCCACATATTTTTAATTACTGAGTGAGAAAAATCTTTAGCTTTAAAATTATTTTTAAAATTTATAAATTCTTGTCTTTTTTTTTGTATATCATTAGGTTCATCAGCAATATTGTCCAGAAACCTGCAAAAATCGTATAGATCAGAGCATTTTTTATAGGTATCTTTGGGTAAAAAAAATCCTGCCCAGTTAAATGATTTTGCATAAATAGATAAATAATTTTTACCAGACATTAAATAATTTTATCTAGAACCTTTGCAGATGAAAGAACACCCGGCACACCAGCACCAGGATGCGTTCCAGCACCAACAAAGTACAAACCATCATAAATTTCAGATTTATTGTGAAATCGGAAATAAGCAGATTGTGTAAATTTTGGCTGTATAGAGAACCCTGAACCAAATTTAGTATTTAATTCTCTTTCAAAATAATCAGGTGTAAGATAGAAATCTTCTATAATATTTTCTCTTAAATCTGGCATTAAGTCTTGCATTTTATCTATTACTAAGTTTTTCATTTCGTCACCTTTTTCTTTCCAGTTTATCCCTGATTGATTGTTTGGAACTGGAACAAGAACATAAAAACAATCATTGCCTTTTGGTGCCATTGCCTCGTCTGTAGCAGTTGGTCTATGAAGATAATAGCTAATATCTTTATTTAACACCTTGTTATTGAAAATATCATTTAAATGCTCCTCATATTTTTCACCAAATTTTATTGTATGATGTTCTATATTTTCATATTTTTTTTTAGTTCCAAAGTAATAGACAAACAGACCCATTGAATATTCCATTCTTTTCATTTTCCATTTAAAAATGGTATTAAATTTTTCATTTATTAAATTTGAGTAAACGGCAGGCGGATCTGCATTACAAACAACATTATTTGCTTTAAGTTGAGTGCCATCTTCCAGCTCAACTGATGTAATTTTTTTATTTATGGATATTAATTTTTTTACTTCCTTGCCTTTTATAATTTTAATATTTTCTTCTATCATTAATTTTTCTAATCCATTGATTATCTGCCCAGTGCCTCCCATAGAATAGTGTATTCCCCATTTTTTTTCTAAATACAAAATTAATCCATAAATTGATGTTGTTGTGAATGGGTTTCCACCCACTAGTAGAGGATGCATACTTAGCAACCTTCTTAATTTATCATCTTTAATATAAGAAGAAACTAAACTGTAAACTGATTTATAACTTTTTAGTTTTAGCAAGGATGGAATTTGCTTAAACATAAAGAGTGGTTTATCAAATGGTACATCCGATAATTCCGTGAAACCTTTATCAAATATTTTTTTTGTAAAGTTAACTAATTTTTCATAGCCGATAAAATCATCTTTATTAATTTTTTCTATTTGCTCTTTCATATTCTCTTCATTTCCAGAGTAATCAAATTTGCTGCCATCCTCGAAAATGAACCTGTACCATATATTTAATGGTTTCAACTTAATGTAGCTTTGAGAATTTTTATTAAATAATTCAAAAAGCTCATTAATTAAATATGGGGCAGTAATAACTGTAGGGCCAGCATCGAAAGTAAAACCATTTTTTTTAAAAACACGCGCTCTACCACCCAAATCATCATGTTTTTCAATTAAAGTTACGTTATGATTTTTTGCTCTCAATCTTAATGCAGAAGCAATTCCCCCAAAACCAGAACCTATTACAATAGAATCCATATTAAAATTTTATATTATTTGGTGAAAAAAAAGAAATAACTAATTATTAAGAATTAGCTTTTTTAAGCTCAGCTTTTGTTTCTTCTAGGTTTTTATCAAACAATTGGTCCAATTTAGATTTGTCTACCGAATTAGATATTGTTTTTTTAACAGTCTCAACTGCAATTTTAATAGATGTGTCTTTTATATTTTTAATTGCAGCATCTTTCATTTGAGAAATTTTTGTTTGTGCTAGATTTTTTTTAATTTCTGCAGATTTATTGAATTTTTCATTCATATCAGCAATCAATTTTTCAGAGTCTGATTTTGCTTGCTCGGTTATTTTTTTTGTCTCTTGTTCAGCAGTATTCAATTTATTTTGAGCATCATCTAGCAGCTTTTTTGCCTCTGATCTTAATTTTTCACTTTCATCTATTTCATTCTTAATATCTACAATCATTTTAGTTAGTAGATTGTTAACATTTTGAGGAACTTTAAAATAAATTAGTAAACCAAAAAATATTACAAAAGAAACAGCTACCCAAAATGTTGCATCAAACATTATCTCTTTTCTCACTTTCTTTTTTAGCAATTTCATTAACTATTGAAGAAATATTATCTCTACTTATTTCTTCACCGATTAGTTGCTTGATTAAATTAGAAGAGGTTTCAGTAGCTATCTGTTTAATATTTTCTATTGAGCTGGTGTTTAAAGCTTTAATTTCTTCTTCAGCAGAAACTATTTCCTGCTCCAAGCTATTTTCAAGCTCGTTCCTTTTTTTATCAATATCACTCAATACTTTTTGGCGCGCTTCATTAAAAATATTCTTTGCTTCAATTTTGCTATTTAAAATAATTTTTTCAAACTCTTTTACTTTTTGTTCACTTTCTTCTCTTTGCTTTTCTGCAATTTCTATATTTTCCAATATTTGTGATCTTCTAATTTCTAAATTATCACTAATCTTTGGTAAAATTACTTTTGATAAAACTATGTACAAAGCACCAAAAGTTATGACAAGCCAAACAATTTGTGAAACCCAAAATTCAGGATTCAATTGAGGCATGCCTCCACTTTCAGCACTTTGCGCTTGAGTTATAAACGCAAAGCTTAATAAGATTTTAAAAACTATTTTTTTTTGCATTAACTAAAATGCAAATAAAATAATAAGCGCTACTACTAGACCGAATAATCCAGTTGCTTCTGCTAACGCAAATCCTAAAAGCAAATTAGGAAATTGTTTCTGAGCTGCCGAAGGGTTTCTCATTGCACCTGATAGGTAATTTCCAAAGATTATACCTATACCAACCCCAGCACCTGCAAGAGCTATCGCTGCAAGTCCTGCTCCAATCATTTTTGCTGCTTCTAATTCCATTATATCCTCCTATAGTTATTAATGGTGTAAATTTAATGCATCATTTAAATAGATGCAGGTTAATATTGCAAAAACATAAGCTTGAAGAAAAGCAACTAGTATCTCCAAACCAGTTAAAGCAACTGAAAAACTTAATGGTAGCCATCCACCTACAACTCCCAAGCTAACAACAAATCCTCCAAATACTTTCATCATGGTGTGACCAGCCATCATATTTGCAAATAATCTTACTGATAAGCTTATTGGTCTACTTAGATATGAAATAATTTCGATCACAACAATTAATGGTAATAGTACCATTGGTACTCCACTTGGAACAAAAAGTTTCAAATATCCAAGACCATGTTTTATAAAACCAATAATAGTAACGCCTATAAATATAAACGCCGCTAAAACAAAAGTTACAATTATGTGACTAGTTACTGTAAAAGAGTAAGGGATCATCCCAAACATATTGCAAAATAATACAAACATAAAAAGAGAAAATATAAATGAGAAATAAGGTTTCGCTTTAGTTCCAGCAGTATCACTTATCATTTTAGATACAAATGAATAACTTAACTCTGCAAGCAGTTGTATTTTATCCGGTATTAAAGATTTCTTTTTTGCGCCTAAATTAAAAACTAGAAGAATTGCTAAGGTGCTTATAACCATGAACAAACTAGCGTTTGTAAAAGATATATCTACATCACCTAGTTTTATTTCAGGACCAATTCGATAAACATTGAATTGGTACATTGGGTTTGCTGCCATGTCTTAATTTCTTTTTTTATTTTTGCATTTTTTTTGCAGTTTTAACCACATTCATTATTCCTGCGGCCACACCTACAAAAAAAAAAATTAAAATTAACCAGGGCTTAGTACCAAACCAATTGTCTAAAATAAACCCAATAATTGTCCCAACAGCTACTGCAGATACTAATTCTGTGCTCATTTTGAACGCTGTTCCCATGTTAGACCCAGATTGTGCAGTTTCTTGGTCTTTATGAATTTTCGCTTTATTTTTTGCAATTTTTAGGCGAGTTTTAAATTTGTCCTCTGACATTAAATGTTAAGCAACCATGCTCTCAGCTTTTTGAAGATCCACAGCAACTAGTTGGCTTATTCCTTTTTCAGGCATTGTTACACCATAAAGTCTATCCATTTTAGACATGGTAAGCGCATGGTGAGTAACAATTATAAATCTTGTCGATGTAATTTTAGTTAGTTCAGTTAACAGATTGCAAAATCTTGTAACGTTAGCATCATCAAGAGGTGCATCGACTTCATCCAATACACAAATTGGAGAAGGGTTTGTTAAAAATACTGCAAATATTAATGATAGGGCAGTTAAAGCTTGCTCCCCACCTGACAGTAAAGTTATTGATTGAAGTCTTTTGCCCGGGGGGCTTACTAGCATTTCTAGCCCTGCATCTAATGGATCATCCGAGTCAACTAGCTCTAGTTTTGCATTACCACCATTAAATAGCTTTGTATAAACTTCATTAAATTTTCTATTAACTTTCTCAAAAGCCTCAAGCAGTCTTTCCCTTCCTTTTTGATTTAATTCAGAAATACTTTCTTTTAGTTTTATTATTGCCGTAACAAGATCTTGTCTATCTTTTTCCATTTTTTTAATTTCAACTTCATATTTTGAAGTTTCTTCATCAGCTCTCAAATTAACTGAACCCAATTTCTCTCTATCTCTTTTTTTTGCATCTAATAATTCCTCTTGAGCAACCACATCAGGAAATTCCTCTTCTTTTTCTAAATTTGAAAATTCTAGTATTTTATCTTCTTTCAAATTGAGTTCAGAGAATACTCTTTCTAAAAGATCACTTCTTCTTTTTTTAAGACCATCTATAGTTGCACCTGAACTAGCTTTTCTCTCTCTTATTTCAATTGAGTTTTCTTTTGTATTATTTAATTCGTTTCTTAAATTTATAATTTTTTGATCTATCTCATCAATGATTATTTCATTTTCATTTTTTTCTTTTTCAGAAATTCTTAAATTTTCAGAAATCTGACCTTTTTTTTCTGCTTGTAACTGTGGCTGCTTTTCAAGGTCATTTAGTTTTGTTGTTTGTTTATTCTTTCTATCATTTAATTCATTCACCATTTTTTCTGAATTAGATAATAGATTTTTCCAACTTTCTATTTCTGTATCTATTGTTTGTATTCTCTCATTTCTCTTTACAGATTCTTTTTTAATATTTTGGTTATTGCTGTAAATATCAGCATATTTTTCTTGTAATTTTTTTATTAGTTCATTTGATTGATTAAGTACCGTAATTTTATCTCCTTCTTCAGCATCTTTTATTTTAATGTTTAGATAAGATAAGTTTTCTTTACACTCATCTAATATTTTCAAGGCTGCAATACTATTGTTTTCGTTTATCAGGTTCTTTGCTGATGTTATTTGATCAATAATTGAATTAATTTGCTCTATATTTTTCTTTAAATTTTCAGAACTAAATGTATCTAAAATTCTATCAACTTTGTCTTGTTCTTTTTTTAAATTTTCTTTAGCAACCTCTAAATCTTGATTGGATAATTTTTCTGTTTCATAGTATTTAGAGTCTGTCTCAATTAGGTCGTTTTTTTCTTCTTTTAATCTTTTTTCATTAGAGTTAGCGTCTATCACTATACTTTTTTCTCTATCAATATCTTCGTCTATTACCTTCAGTGAGTTCTTTATAGCTTCTATTTCTTGTTGAATTCTGTCACTTTCTTCATCCAGGCTTTTTAATTCTAGATTTAATCTTTGGATTTTAGATAAGTTTTCAATATTTTTTTCTCTAATAGGTGTTACTTTATTATTTTCATCTTGAATTCTTTTTTCTAGATCATCTAATTTAGAGTTAAATTCTTTTACCTGGTCGTCTGCCTCAGTATTAATCTCATCTTCTAACTTAATTTCATGGTCTATATCTTTTAACTTAAGATAATAAAGTCCTGCTTCCACTTTCTTTATTTCCTCAGAAATTGATTTATATTTAGCTGCCTCTTCAGCTTGTTTTTGTAAATTTGCAAGTTGACGTTCTTGCTGTCTTCTTAGTTCATCGGCTCTTTTTAAATTATTTTCTGCTGCACTTAATCTTAGTTCTGCCTCATGTCTTCTAACATGAAGACCTGCAATTCCTGCAGCTTCCTCTAATATTGCTCTTCTGTCAGCAGGTTTTGCAGTCACAAGTGCTCCTATTCTACCTTGACTGATCAAAGATGGGGAGTGAGCTCCAGTAGACAAGTCAGCAAAAAACATTTGAGCATCTTTTGCTCTTACTTCTTTATTATTAATATAAAACTTTGAACCTTTATCTTTTTCAATTTTTCTTCTTATTTCAATTTCATCGAGTTCTTTATATTGTAACGGACCATCTTTATTTTCATTGCTTAAGTTAATAGATACTTCGGCAATATTTTTAGATGGTTTATTTGAAGTTCCAGAAAATATTACATCCTCCATTCCAGAGCCCCTCATACTTTTTGCTGAGGTTTCTCCCATACACCATCTAAGCGACTCGACTATGTTTGATTTTCCACAACCATTAGGCCCAACAATACCGGTTAGTCCCTCTTCTATAAGAAAGTTAGTTTTTTCAGCAAAAGACTTAAATCCATTGAGCTGGATTTTTTTAAACTCCATCAATTAACTTATATCAGTTTTTCTAAATATTTTTTTAATTTTTTGTAGTTTGATGGATTTTCGAACTTTTCTCCGTTTATAATTAAAGTAGGAGTTGCTTCAACTTTGAATTTTTTAACACCATTGATTCGGTCTTCAAGTATATGATCTTCAACTGACTTATCAGCCAAGCATTCATCAACGTTGATACCAAATTCAGACTTTTCAATTAAATCTTTAATATTTTTATTTGCATCTTCAATTGAACTTCCTTTTACCCATTGTCTTTGGTTTTCATACAAATAATGAAGAACGTCAGAGTTTCCATCATTTTTACAATGTGCAATTTTAGAGGCATTAAAAGCAGCAATATCTAATGGAAAATTTTTATATTCAATTGAAATTAACCCATTATCAATAAAGTCTTTTTTTAATTCAGGATAAATATTTTTATGGAAATTAGCACAATGACTACAAGTTAAGGACTCAAAAACTACCAACTTAATTTTTGCGTCTGAATTTCCGTCAATGATTGGTTTTACTTCAGCATTCGAAACAATCGGAAAAAAAATCAAACTGAATAGTAAAGATAAAATAAGTTTTTTCATTTTTTTTTATATAGTTTGCTCAACTCTAGTAAAGAATTTCTAACTTTTTCATTTTTAATATCAGTTATGTCTTTTATGTGTTTGTTTTTTGTCGCATTTAAAGGGCTTTTTTTGGAATTTTTTTCTATAATTCCATCAAAAGTATTTAATTTAATACTCTGAACAACTTCATATCCAAAAAAGGCATTCATTTTTTTTATGATGTTGCCTTTCGAATATTCCAAATCTACTTCCGCACCCCTTTTTACCATAATATTCAAACAGCTGCCTTTAACTCTATTTGATCCTTTAAAAGATTTTGGATAACAAACTTTAAACAATTCATTTCCAACAATATATTTCCAATTATCTAGAGTATTATTATAAATCTCTCCTTTTTTATTAAGAATTCTTTTGGCTTCTTTGGGCAAAGTGTCTTTAAAAGATCTTAGACCTTGAATGGATTTATATCTCTGCTTAGAATTAAACTTAATATTCATATGCCAAATCAAAACATACCAAAAAAAATTCTACATTGGTACGATAATAATAAAAGAACTTTACCTTGGAGAAAAAAAGTTTCAAAAAGTAAAAGAGAATATTTCACTCTCATAAGTGAGTTTATGCTTCAACAAACACAGGTCAAAACTGTGGTGCCTTATTTTGAAAATTTTGTAAAAAATTTTCCAAACTTACAATCACTAGCTAAATCAAGTGATCAAAAAATTCTAAAAAATTGGGAAGGTCTTGGTTATTATTCTAGAGTAAGAAATTTAAAAAAAACTGCTATCTTATTGTTAAAAGAGTTTAATGGTAAATTGCCAAAAGAAATTGAAAAACTCAAATCCCTACCAGGAATTGGCGAGTATACATCAAGATCAATTTTAGCTATTGCACATAATAAGCCCTATATTCCTATGGATGGTAATGTTGAAAGAATACTTAAAAGAGTTTTTTTACTTAAAACAAATAATGAAATTTCGAAAGAAAACTTAAGCAAAAAAAAATCCTTTTTTGGTTTTTCTAAAAGATCAAGCGATTATGCCCAAGCCATAATGGAGATAGGAGCTTTAATATGTAAACCCTCATTACCATCTTGTATTCATTGCCCATTAACAGAAAACTGTAAAGCTTTTAGAAGAAAAGATTTTATAATTAATTCTAAAAATAAATTTAGTAAAACAAAATACTTTCAAGCAAATGTTTCTAAGTATAAAAATGAGTACTTATTAACTAAAAATAAAAAATTTAATTTTTTAAAAAATTTAGTCATTTTTCCAATGGAGGAAATAGATGAGAAAAAATTTAAAAATTCAGTTCAAAAAAAAATAAATATTAAAATGTCTAACATGAATATGAAAATTATTATTAATGAAAATACCAAAATAAATAAAACTAATAACAGTATATTTTTGAATAAAAAAAATATTAATAAATATATTTTACCATCATTCACAAAAAAAATTTTCAATTCAGTATCTTGATCAAATGAAAAGTATTGCAATTATTGGAGCTGGAATTTCTGGTTTATATCTCGCAAATCTTTTAGAAAAAAACAAATCTTATTCTTATAAAATTTTTGAAAAAAAACCTTCATTAGATCTTAGTGATGGATACGGTATACAATTGTCAGTAAATAGCATTAATCTTCTAAATAAAACTGGATTTCAAAAAATGAATGCAAGGGATGTATATTTTCCAAAAAAAGTAAATTTTTTTGATGCAAAAGTACTAAAAAAGATATGTGATATTGACTTATCTCAGTTTAACTTTGAGAATAACAGGTACACAACATTAAAAAGATCAAAACTAATAGAATTTTTATTAAGCAATATACCGAAAGAAAAAATAAATTTTAATTCAGATCTTGTTGATATTAAACAACATCAGAAATTAAACTTATTTTTTAGAGATAATCACAAAGAGGAGTTTGACTATATAGTAGCGGCTGATGGAGTTTATTCTAGGACTAAAGAAATTTTATTTAAAAAAGAAGGTCTTCCCAAGTATTTTAATTCAATTGCATTAAGAGGGAATATTCATAACTTCAAAGATTTAGACATTTCATTATATCTAGGGCCAAATTTTCACTTTGTTATTTATCCAATCAATCAAAATAACGAATTTAATTTTATATCAATAATAAGGAAAGAATTAATTGAATCCGAAATTTCAAATAGAAATCTATTTAATGATGAAAGTTTTACAAATAAATTGATGAAACAGATCTCATCAAAATCTAATTTAAATTTAACTGAAATAGTTAAAGATATAAAATGCTTTCCAATTTTTGTGAGTAAAAAAATTCAAATACCTAGTTATAAAAACATCTTTTTAACTGGCGATGCTTTTTTTTCTTTTCCTCCTTCTTTTGCACAAGGAGCATCACAATCGATTGAAGCAGCACATGATATTTTTAATGATTTAATAGATAATTCATCAAATTATTATAAAAAAAGAGTTTTAAAAACTAAACAGATTAATTCTAGATCTTCAACCAATCATTTTGCGTTTCATCTTGCAAATCCACTAAATGTTTTTTTTAGAAATATATTTTTAAAATATCTTTCGAAAAATAGAAAATTTTTGGAAAATTATTTAGGTAAAATTTATAAAAACTAAGCTCTTGGTCTTAAACGTTGTCTTAATTCATCAATAGGTTTTAGACTATTTCCTACTTGATAATGCCAATAAGTCCAACCATTGCAGCTTTCTGCGCCTAATATTTGAGCTGCAACTTTATGAATAGATCCTTCATTTTCTTTATGTTTTATACTGCCATCAACCATAACTTTTGCAAAAACTTTTTTCTTTTGGTCATAAATTTCTGTTCCAGGTTTAATTACACCTAATTCTATTAATGAGCCAAAAGGTACCCTTGGTTTTGATTTGTTGTTTTGAACTGTATCTAAATATTCATCCTGGATAACTTTAGTATTTTTTATCCTCTTATTTGCAGCCTCAAAATATTTTTTTTCTTTTTCTATTCCAAAGTAAGATCGCCCTAATTTTTTAGAAACCACAGCTGTTGTACCCGATCCCAAAAAAGGATCTAAAATAAAATCATTCTTATTTGAGGAAGCTAATACCACTCTATGCAGTAAAGCTTCTGGTTTTTGAGTTGAATGAACTTTTATTCCATTGTCTTTTAATCTTTCTTTACCGTTACATATTGGCAAATTCCATGTAGATCTCATTTGCAAATCATCATTAAATGACTTCATTGATTGATAATTGAAAGTATATTTTGATTTTTTACTTTTTGATGCCCAGATCAATGTTTCGTGAGCATTAGTGAACCTAGTACCTCGGAAATTCGGCATAGGGTTATTTTTATTCCAGATTACGTCATTTAAAATCCAGAAACCAAGATCCTGAATTATTTTGCCAACCCTAAATATATTGTGATAGCTACCTATAACCCAAATAGACCCATCTTTTTTTAAAACTCTGTTACATTGTTCTAACCATTCATATGTAAATGTGTCATAAGATTTGAAACTTTTAAACTGATCCCATTTATCATCCACTGCATTAACCTTAGATCTATCTGGTCGAATTAAACTGTTTTGTAATTGTAAATTATACGGTGGGTCTGCAAAAATTAGATCAAATGTTTCATCTGGAATTTTTTTTAATTCTTTTAAGCTGTCTCCATTAATAATTTTGTTATGTAAATTTTTTGCAACCATTTTTTATAAAGTGATTAGACTCCAGGGTGGATTCTACGTCAACCAGAGATTGAAAAAAATGGACTCTATTTGTTGTGAGTTTTAGCTTGGACTCAATATGTTGTGTATAGGTCTAAAGCTTTTCCGATGGTGTTTAGAAATGCCAAACTTCTTAATGGCTTGCAAATGTTTTTTAGTTCCATATCCAGCATTTTTATCCCAAGCATATTTTTTATACTTTTTTGACATTTTTGTAATTAGCCGATCTCTAGTAACTTTAGCTATTATAGATGCTGCTGAGATTTCAGATATTTTCTGATCTCCTTTAATGACACACTTAAGTTTGTATCCTTTCATATCTGGTATTTTATTCCCATCAATCAATGTTATTGATGGCTTTGCTTTAAGTTTTTTTATTGATCTCTTCATAGCCAATAAACTTGCATTTAAAATATTTAATCTTTCAATTTCCCTTAAAGAGGCAGATCCTATGCTCCAGATAGAATTTTTCTTAATATATTTTTCTAAAATATTTCTTTTTTCTTTTGAAAGTTTTTTCGAGTCTTTAATCTTGCTCTTATCAATATTTTTTTTAAATATTACCGCAGCCGCATATACTGGCCCAACTAAACTCCCCCTTCCAACTTCATCAACCCCAGCTATTTTTCTCATTATTTAAAAAAAAAATGATAAATGATTATTCCTAAAATTAAACCCTTTAGAAAAGAAATCCAAAGTAAACTATACTCTGAAAGATTAAATTTTCTTTTAAAAAAATTTATGTAGTTTTTATGTAGTTTAATCATAAAATTATAATCTTATTTTCAATTCATCAATTTTTTTTCTGATTTGTTTTAAATCTGCCCAGGAATATTTTTTTTGATCAGGTTGTCTAAGAAGGTAAGCTGGGTGAAAAGTTATCATTGTCAAGTAAGTTTGATTATTAATGATTACTTCTTTCCAATTTCCTCTTTCTTTTGATATTTTTATTTTTGTTCCAAACAAAGACTCCATTGCAGTACTTCCCATTAAAATTAATATTTTTGGATTAATTATTGATATGTGTTTTCTTAAATATTCTGAGTATCTGTTTATTTCAGCGGGCTCTGGTTTTCTATTATTTGGAGGTCTAAAATTAACAACATTTGTAATATAAATACTTTCCCTATCAATATTAATTGCTTTAAGCATTTTATTAAGCAATAAGCCAGCATCGCCTACAAATGGTTTTCCCATCTCGTCTTCTTTTTGACCCGGTCCTTCTCCAACGATCATAATTTTACTGTTAGCATTACCATCGCTAAACACTAAATTAGTTGCGCTATTTTTAAGTTCACAATTTGAGATATTAGCTATTTCATCTCTTAAGTTTAATAATTGAGAATCTTTATCTTCTAGTATTGGTTTAGTTTTAAACCTATTTATTGGTTTATCGCTGAAAATAAATTCTATATCATTTTGTTCCATTAATTCTGAATTTAAAATGTCATTTTGATTTTTATCATCTAAAGTCATAAATTGTCTTATGCGTATAAAAATTTTTATTATTTTATTGTTTACTTTATATCAAACATCCAGTTTTGCTAAAACAAATGACAAAAATGATTTCAACTACAAGTATCTATCAAACTATTTTTCTGCATTACTATCGTTTGATAATCAGAAAAATGAAAAGGCACTAGAATTTTTTGAAACATCAAAATCTTTAAAAAGAAAACATGAAAAATTTTTAAAGGAGTATGTATATGCATTAGTTTTAGATGGACAGGTAAAGAAAGCAATTACTCAAATTAAATCATCAAGAAATTCAGAAAGTTCAAATTTCTTTGAGGCGAAACTTTTACTTGCTTTGGATTTAATAGGTAAAAAAAAATATATTCAAGCTTCTAAAGTCATAAAAAGTTTCGACATATCAAACAATAATACTTATGAGATGATTATTTTAAAATCTTTAGAAAACTATAATCAATTATTTAAGACAAAAAAAATATTTAACCAGAGTAAGGAATTTGGAAAATTAAGCTTAATAGTTAATGCTTTTCAAAATTGTTATATAAATTCAAAAAAAACTGATACTCATTTTTTAAATCTTATTAATTCTGCTGAGGGTGATTACTCTAGATACTTATTTTTTTATTTATCAAATGTAATAGAAAATAAAGATTACTTAACTGCTAAAGAAATTTCAAAAACTATTGAGCCTTTTTCAAGCACTCTTTTGATATCTCAAACAAAAAAATGGATTGATGATGAAAATTTTAATAAGTTTAGTAAGCATTTTTCATGTCAAAGTGAAAAAGATATTCTTGCAGAGTTTTTCTTTCTTATGTCGAATTTGTACTCTTCACAAAATATTTTTGAAATTTCTAATTTTTATTTGAGCTTATCAATTTATTTAAATCCGAAATTTTATTTTAATCTATCTTTACTGGCAGAAAATTATTTTGATAATAATAATTTCAATTTAGCAAGAAAAACTTTAGAAAAATTTGATAGTAAAGACAAAATATATTCTTGGTATAAAGTCAAAAAAATTGCTCAAATTATTTCTGAAGAAAAAAGTGATGAAGAGTCTCTAAAATTTATTGAAAGCAACATTCAAAATTTTCAAAGTGACTCAGCTAAAATTATTTATGATATAGCAAACATATATAAAAATTTTAAAAAATATGAAAAAGCAATTGAATATTATACTAAAGTATTAAACAAACTCGAAAAAAATTCAGATACTTATGCAGACGTACTTTATAGAAGAGGTGGAAGTTATGAGAGGCTTAAAAATTATTCAAAAGCAGATGAAGATTTGTTGTTATCTTTGGATATACGGTCTGATGATGCATATACACTAAATTATCTTGCATATAGTTGGCTTGAAAGAAATATAAAAATTGAAGAAGCAATGAAGATGTTGATGACAGCATATGAGCAAAAAGAAAATGATCCTTATATTACTGACTCTGTTGGATGGGGATATTATCTTATTGGAGATTTTACTAACGCAGAAAAATATTTAAGAAGAGCAGTTGAATTAATGCCTGATGACCCAATAGTAAATGATCACTATGGAGATGTGCTGTGGCAATTAAATAGAAAACTACAGGCAAAATATTTTTGGTTACATGTTTTAGAGCTTGACGATGCAGAAGATGAAATGAAAAGGAGTATAGAAATAAAATTAATTGATGGACCAAAAAAAATATAATTGATGAATTTTATTAAAATCAATTCAAATGCAAAAGTAAATTTATCTCTTACTGTTTTAAAAAAATTAAAATCAAAATTTCATAAAATCGAGAGCCTTATTAGCTTTTTAGATCTGTATGACGAGATTTTTTTAAAAAAAATAAAAAATAAAAATCATAAAATTCTTTTTTATGGAAAATTTTCAAAAGGAATTAGTAATAATAATACTGTTTCAAAGTTGATAAAGATTTTAGATAAAAAAAAACTTATTAATAATGACAAGTACTTAATTAAAATAAAAAAAAACATACCTAATAGATCAGGCTTAGGTGGTGGATCAATGAATGCTGCAGCTGTTTTTAAATATTTTTTAAAAAAATATAATTTAAAATTAAATAAAACAGAAATATTTAAAATTACCTCAAAAATTGGATCAGACACCATTATAGGTATGCATAAAAATTCAACTATTAAATTGGGTAATTCAAAAATTAAATTCGCTAAAATTAAAAGATCTATGCATTTATTATTGATTAAACCTAGTTTTGGATGTTCGACAAAATCAATATATTCTAATGTTAAAACTTATTCTAAATCGCAAATCAATTTTAATAATAACAAATTTTTATCAAATAAATATTTATTTAATTTATCAAACGATCTTGAAAAACCAGCTTTTAAAAAATATCCAAAATTAAAAAAAATAAAATTATTTATGGAAAATTTAGATCAGATTTTATTTTCAAGGATGACGGGGTCAGGTTCAACAATCATTGGATATTTTAAATCAAAAAAAGACTGTCAAAATGCACAAAAAATATTGAAAAAAAAATATAAAAACTATTGGTGTATTTTATCTAAAACTATATAAAGCTTTTTTTTTGTGTTATACGAAAATTAATTTTGGGGTGTAGCCAAGTGGTAAGGCAGCGGTTTTTGGTACCGCCATTCCTAGGTTCGAATCCTAGCACCCCAGCCAAATATGAATAATATAATTTCAAAACTTTTTAATTTAACAAAAAAATTAAATCAAAAAGAACTTTCTTTTCAAAAAATAAAGAATTCGACAAAAATATTAAAAATTTTTCAATCTATTTCTAGTCATAATGAATGGAGTGAAGTTAGATATGTAGGTGGATGTGTTAGAAAAATTTTAAATAATGAAAATTACGACGACATTGATCTTGCAACAAATTTGGATCCGCAACAGATTAAAGAGTGCTTAAGTGCTAATAATATAAAATTTTTTGAGACTGGAATAAAACATGGAACTATTACGGCAACAATAGAAAAACAAAATTTTGAGATAACATCCCTTAGAAAAGATATAGCAACAGATGGAAGACATGCAGAAGTATTATTTACAAAAGATTGGAATGAAGATTCGAGTAGGAGAGATTTCACAATAAATTCAATATATGCTGATATTGATGGAAATATATTTGATCCAAACGATGGGGCAAATGATCTAAAAAATGGAATAGTAAGATTTATAGGAAATCCAGAAAAAAGAATAAAAGAAGATTATTTAAGAATACTGAGATACTTAAGATTTTTTAGCACATATAGTTTGAAAGATCATCAGCCCGAGATAAAAAAATCTATAATGCAAAATATAAGTGGAGTTGTTGGTTTATCTAAAGAAAGATTATTAGATGAATTTAAAAAAATTTTTAAATCAGGTGCATTATTTAAATTAAATAAAGATCATTTCTCAAATGATGTAATTTCTCTTGTATTTCCACAATTTATTAATTTAAATTTATTAACAAAATTGGATAAGAATAATCAAAAAACATTACTTGTTAAAAGTTTTGATTTCTTACTTGCTTTTTTGGTTATAGACGAAACGGACAACTCAGATTACTTTTTATATAAATTTAAAACTTCCAACGAAACAAAAAAAAAAATAAATTTTTTAAAAAAATCTTTTTTAGAATCAGCTGAAAAAAATTACTTCTCTAAAAAAAATCTTGAAAAAATTTTTTATTTTAATGAAAAGTCAGATGTTTTAGATTTAATTGACTTTGAATTATTTAAATCAAAAAAAAATAAAAAAAAATTAATCGAACTTAAAAACTACTTTATCAAAACTGAAAAACCTGTTTTTCCTGTAAAAGCTAAAAATATAATGGAAAAATTTGATCTTAAAGAGGGTAGGGAGTTGGGCCAAAAACTAAAATATTTAGAAGATTTATGGGTTAATAACTCTTTTAATATTTCCGACAAAGAGATTGAAAAAACTTTTCAAGGCTAGATGTATTTTACATCAATAATTTCAAAGTTTTTTACTCCAGCAGGTGTGTTTACTTCAACAAGATCTCCTTTGTTTTTTCCTATTAAACCTTTTCCAATCGGTGACTTAAAATAAAGTAATTTTTGCTTTAAATCAGCCTCATCTTTTCCCACAATTTTATAATCAATTTTTTCATTTGTATCCAAATTCTGTAAATAAACTGTTGAACCAAATATCACTTTGCCATCATTTGAAATTTTAGTTACATCTATAACGTTTGCTCTTGCAATAATGTCCTCAACCTCTTGAATACGACCTTCATTATGTGACTGCTGTTCTTTAGCAGCATGATATTCTGCATTTTCTTTTAAATCTCCATGTGATCTTGCTTCAGCTATAGCAGCTACTATTTCAGGTCTCTTCTTTTCTTTTAAAAATACTAATTCTTCTTTTAGTTTTTCTAATCCATTAATAGTTATAGGTTCTTTTTCCATTCTATTTCCACTTTGCTATTGGAGGAAGTGACATTAATATACCTTCTACGTTACCTCCGGTTTGTAATCCAAACTTTGTCCCTCTATCATATAGTAGATTAAACTCAACATATCTACCTCTCTTTAAATATTGAATTTCTTTATCTTTGGCATTCCACTTTTTATTTGATTTTTTTAAAATAATTTCTCTAAAGATATTTTTAAAGCATAAACCTACTTCTCTCACAAAGGAAAAATCTTTCTCCCAATTGTCTTTTTTATAATCAAAAAATATACCACCGATACCTCTTGATTCTTTTCTATGAGGCAAATAAAAATATTCATCGCACCACTTTTTATACTTCTTGTAATAATTTTTATTATGTTTATTGCACGAACTTTTCAATTCTGAATGAAACCATTTTTCTAATTTCTTATCCTTAAAGCAGGGCGTAACATCCATTCCTCCACCAAACCATCCATGAGATGTATAGATATATCTTGTATTAAAATGCATTGCTGGCACATGTGGATTTTTCATATGCATAACTACAGAAACACCTGAGGCCCAAAAGTTTGGATTAGTATCTGTTCCAGGTATTCTTTTCCTAAATTCTTTTGAAAATTTACCGTGAACTTCAGAAAAATTTACTCCAACTTTTTCAAAAATTTTGCCATTTTCAAAAATTCTAAACTGGCCGCCACCTTCGTTTTTATTTTTTCCTCTTTTCCAATTAGTGATTTTAAATAAATTTTTTTTACCCTCTAACTCTTCTATATCCTGGCATAAAACTTCTTGAATCGTTTTAAACCAATTTCTTGCCAGTTTTTTTTTTATTTCTTTATCCATGTTGTTTGTCTTAAATTTTCTGCGAGTGTTATAGCAACTGAAGTCGCTAAATTTAATGATCTTTTTTCCTCTATCATTGGTATCTTAATTCTATCTGTTACTCTTTTATGAACAGTCTCTGGTACCCCAGCACTCTCTCTGCCAAAAAGAAGAGTATCATCTTTTTCAAATTTAAATGATGTTAAATTTGTTTTAGCCTTTGTAGTCATAAGCACTATTCTTTCCCCTTTTTTTTGAGCAAAGAATTCGTCTGAACTTTTGTAAAAAGTTAAATATGTTTCATCTAGATAATCCATTACTACTCTTTTAAATCTTTTGTCACTAAACAGAAAACCACATGGTTCAATTATTTCAAGCTGTGCACCTAAACAAGCACACGTTCTTATAATTGCTGCTGTATTTTGAGGTATATCTGGCTCATAGAGTGCTATTTTGGGTCTAGAATTCTGCTGTTTATGTGTCATTGTTACCATAGAAAAATATCTTTTTTCTTATAAGAAATCATATATTACCGAGTAATTAAATTAATAAGATGTCAGATAATAACGATAAAAAAAAGACAGAAAGACGAGATTTTCTTTTTACAGCAACAGCAGCAGCGGGCGCAGTAGGTGTTGGAGCTGCTATTTGGCCAGTAGTTGACCAAATGAATCCTGATGCTTCAGTAAAAGCATTAGCAAGTACAGAGGTTGATATTAGCTCAGTTCAACCAGGGCAATCTTTAACTGTGTTATGGAGAGGTAAACCAGTTTTTATTAAAAGAAGAACAGATGAAGAAATTCAAAAAGCAAGAGAAGTAAGTTTAAATGAGTTAAAAGATCCACAAAAAGATGAAGATAGAGTTCAAAAACCTGAGTGGTTAGTGATGTTAGGGGTTTGCACTCATCTTGGATGTGTTCCACTAACAGACAAAGGCGATTACAATGGCTGGTTTTGCCCATGTCATGGTTCACACTACGACACATCTGGAAGAATTAGAAAAGGACCTGCTCCTACAAACATGGAAGTTCCTAAATATGAATTTGTAAACGCTAATACAATTAAAATTGGATAATTAAAAATGAGTGATCACGAATACACACCTAGTTCAAAATTTGGAAAATGGTTTAATGATAGGCTGCCATTATTATCTTTAGCAAACCACCTCACAGATTATCCAACACCAAAAAATTTAAATTATTGGTGGACTTTTGGTGGAATACTTACTTTTTGCTTAATTACTCAAATCGTAACAGGATTAGTTCTAGCAATGCATTACATTGCTCATGTTGATCACGCATTCAGCAGTGTTGAACACATTATGAGAGATGTAAATTATGGTTGGCTGTTAAGATATGTTCATGCAAATGGAGCATCTATGTTTTTCTTAGCTGTTTATATTCATATCTTTAGAGCTTTGTTTTATGGATCTTATAAGGCTCCAAGAGAAATTATATGGATAATTGGTATAATTATTTATCTATTAATGATGGCTGCAGCATTCATGGGCTATGTATTGCCATGGGGACAAATGAGTTTTTGGGGAGCAACAGTAATAACAAATTTATTTAGTGCAATTCCTCTTGTTGGAGAAAGTATAACTACTTGGTTGTGGGGAGGTTATTCAGTAGATAATCCAACCCTTACAAGATTTTTTACACTTCACTATTTAATTCCTTTTTTAATTTTAGGTTTAGTGGTTCTTCATATTTGGGCGTTGCATGTTCCAGGAAATAATAATCCTGTTGGAATAGATATTAAAAAGCCTTCAAAGGATACAGTTCCATTCCATCCCTATATTGTAATAAAAGATGCTTTTGCCTTATTAATGTTTTTAATTCTTTTTGCGATGTTTGTATTTTATTCTCCAAATGTATTAGGACATGCGGATAATTATATTGAGGCAAATCCATTAGTTACACCTGCACACATTGTACCAGAATGGTATTTACTTCCTTTTTATGCAATCTTAAGATCTGTTCCAGATAAATTAATGGGCGTAATCGCAATGCTATCAGCAATATTAATTTTAGCTGCACTACCTTGGTTAGATACATCTAAAGTAAGATCAGCAGTATTTAGACCTTTGTATAAGCAATTTTATTGGATATTGGTTTTAGATGTATTGGTGCTTGGGTACGTAGGTGCTATGCCGGCCGAGGGACTATATTTGTTAATTGCAAGAATAGGTACCGTATATTATTTTGCACATTTTTTAATAATTCTTCCAGTTCTTGGGTTAAAAGAAAAAACTCTTCCTTTACCATTAAGTATTTCTGAACCTATATTAGGTGGTTCTCCCAACTTAGCTGCCGCAAGAAATAAAGAAGAGAAAATAAACTAAGTGAGAAATATTTTTAAAATATCAACTTTTTTAATTTTATTAGTTTTTTCAAAAGCTTATGCAGCTGAAAATAATGCTAAATTATTAAAAACCGATTGGACATTTAAAGGGCTTTTTGGAAAATTTGATAGAGGTTCTTTGCAAAGAGGATATCAAGTCTATACAGAAGTTTGTGCATCATGCCACTCAATGAAGTATTTAACTTATAGAAATTTAGCAGAAAAGGGTGGTCCAGAATTTTCTGAGGCAGAGGCAAAAGCAATAGCTGCAAATTTTGAAGTTACAGATGGTCCAGATAGTACTGGAGAAATGTTTACAAGACCAGCAAAGCTCTCAGACAAATTTGTTATGCCATATGCTAACGATGAAGAGGCAAAATCTGCAAATGGAGGAGCTTATCCTCCTGATATGTCTGTTTTAGTTAAAGCAAGAAAAGGTGGTGCTGACTATATCTATTCACTTTTGCTTGGTTATGAAGATCCACCATCAGATGTAAAATTAGACGATGGTGTTTATTACAATAAATTTATGTATGGCAATAAAATTAAAATGCCAGCACCGTTATCTGATGATTTGATTGAATATTCAGATGGTACTAAGGCAACAAAAGAACAGATGTCAAAAGATGTTGTAAATTTCTTAATGTGGTCTGCAGAACCTCATTTAGAGCAAAGACATAAAACTGGTTTTAGAGTGATAGCTTATTTGATTATTTTAACAGTGCTTGTTTATTTCAGTATGAAAAAGATTTGGTCACGTGTTGAATCTAAAGTTTAAAATATCTCCATCTTTAACAATATAATCTTTTCCCTCTAATCTCATTTTTCCATTTTCTTTAGATTTTACCCATCCTTCATTGCTCACAAAATCGTCATAAGAAACAGTTTCTGCTCTAATAAAACCTTTTTCAAAGTCTGTATGTATTTCTCCTGCTGCTTTTGGAGCGGTACAATTTGTGGTAATAGTCCAAGCCCTAGACTCCTCTGGACCAGATGTAAAAAAGGTTTCTAAAGATAATAAATTATAACCTTTTTTAATTAAATTATTTAAACCAGTTTCCTTTATATTTAACATCTCCATAAAATTTTTCTTCTCATTGTCATCACCCAGTTCATTAATTTGGTTTTCTATATCAGCAGAAATTATTAGAGTATTTTGATCACCAAACTTACTAATGAATTCATCTGTGTATTTATTTCCTTTTGCAATACTTTCTTCATCCACATTGCATACATACAACTTAGGTTTTGTAGTTAGTAAACCACATTGCTTTATATCCTTCAGTTCAAATTCACTATTCAATAGTTCTAGATCTTTGTCTTCATTTATTAAATTCATAGCTTTTTCAAGAATTTCTATTTGAACTTCTTCTATGTTTTTTCTATTTTTTTTATCTATTCTTTTCTGAATAGACTCTAAGTCTGCTAATTTCATTTCTGTTTCAATAATTTCAAGATCCCTAATTGGGTTTACATCTGGGTTTACATTCTGAATATCATCAGAATCAAAACATCTAATCATATGTATAATTGCATCCACTTCTCTTATGTGTGATAAAAACTTATTTCCTAATCCTTCTCCTTTAGAGGCACCTTTAACTAAACCTGCTATATCAACAAAAGAAATTGTAGTATGAATCTTTTTTTTTGAACTTGAAATATCTACCAACTTATCAAGTCTTTCATCAGGTACTGGTACTAAACCTATATTTGGGTCAATCGTACAAAAAGGGAAGTTTGCGGCTTGAGCCTTGCTTGAATTTGTGAGTGCATTAAATAAAGTTGATTTACCAACATTAGGCAAACCTACTATTCCACACTTAAAACCCATTGAGCTAATTATTATTTACAGTGCTAGAAAATAAATCTAATTTTTTATCAATTAGAATAGATAAGGAGTCTATTATATTTGAAGTTATCTTTTCAAGATGCTCTTGCTCATCATCTGAAAAGTCATTAAGAACGTAGTCCGAAACTGATATTTTATTTTCTGGTTTACCAATACCAATTCTTACCCTTGAATAATCTTTTCCTATAAATTTGTCTATAGATGCTATCCCGTTGTGCCCAGCACTTGATCCACCAAATTTTGCTTTAATTTTTCCAAATTCAACATCCAAATCATCGTGAAAGACAATTACATCTTCAGCATCCATTTTGAAATATTCAAGCAATTCTCTAATGCATATCCCAGAATTATTCATAAATGTGAGAGGTTTAATTGCATAAATTTTTTTATCACCAATAGTGCCAGTGGTGAGTAAGCCTTTGAATTTGGGTTTTTGTTTAGAAAGACCAAACTTTTGATTTATGGCATCAACAATTTTGAAACCAACATTGTGCCTATTATTATTTGAGTTTGGTGTAGGGTTACCTAGGCCGACTAGTAACAGCATAAAAAATTAGATTTGTTTAAATTCCACTATTAAGATTATTTTTTCTCAGCAGCTGGTTTTGCTTCATCTTTAGCTTTGTCGTCTCCCTCTGCTGGCTTATCACCATCAGCAGCTTGAGCTTCGCCTGCTGCAGCCTCTTCAGTTGCTTCTGCAGGTTTCTCTGGTTCTTTAACGACTGTTGGAGCTGCAATTGTAGCAATTACAAAATCTCTACCTTGAATTGTTGGTGTTACATTTTCAGGTAATTTAATAAAAGAAATTTTTATACTTGCTCCGATCTCTAAACCACCAAGATCAACAACTAACTCAGTTGGAATATTTTCTGTAGGACACTTAAGTTCAACTTTTCTTCTTACTATATTTAATACACCACCTCTTTTTAAACCAGGCGATGTTTCATGATTAATAAATCTTACCGGAATTTCTAGAATTATTTTTGCACCTTTTACAATTCTTAAAAAATCTACATGAATAGGATCATCAGTAACTGTATCGAAAGTAATATCTCTTGGTAGAACCTTTTGCTCTTTTCCATCTAAGTTTAATGAGATTACATTTGATAGGAAATTTTCTTTGTGTATCAAGCTATTAACTTCTTTTTTTGAAAGTGAAATTTTTTCGTTAGGATTTTCTCCACCATAAATAATTCCAGGGACTTGTCCTTTTTCCCTTAAGAGATTAACTTGGCCTTTAGTTTCTGTAGTTCTTATTGTAGCTTGAATTGTACTCATAAAAATGAGGGGTTTTAACTTATGAAATCTATATTTACAAGTAAATTATTTGAACAAATCAGATACTGATGTTGAATTAGATATTCGTTTTATTGCCTCTCCAACAAGATTTGAAATAGTCAATACCTCAATATTTTTAGTATTTTTCACTTTATTTGAATTGTCTATTGTATCTGTAATTACAAGATTTTTAATATTAGATTTTTTAATTTTATCTATCGCATTCCCACTTAATACCCCGTGAGTTACATACACATGAACGTCCTTTGCGCCTCTTTTTTTAAGTGCAGCTGCAGCATTAACAATAGTCCCACCAGAGTCGATAATATCATCAACTAATATACAGGTTTTTCCTTTAACGTTTCCTATAACATTCATAACTTCAGATTTTCCCGGCGCTGGTCTTCTTTTATCTACAATTGCAAGCTCAACATGTAGCATTTTTCCTAGTGCTCTAGCTCTTGCAGTTCCACCTACATCAGGAGCAACACAAATTAAATTTTTTGTTTTTAATTTTTTTTTAATATGCCTAGCAAATATTGGTGTAGCAAATAGGTTATCTACTGGAATATCAAAGAAACCTTGTATTTGTCCAGAATGAAGATCTATTGTTACAATTCTGTCTGCTCCTGCTTTAGTAATTAAATTGGAAACTAATTTTGCAGATATTGAAGTTCTTGGAACAACTTTTCTGTCCTGTCTAGCATATCCAAAATAAGGAATTACAGCAGTTATATTTTTAGCAGATGATCTTTTGAGCGCATCTATACACAATAACAGTTCCATTAAATTATCATTCGCCGGAGAAGAAACTGATTGAATTATAAATATGCTATTTCCTCTAATATTTTCATTTATTTCTATATAAATTTCACCATCTGAAAATTTTCTTATACTTGAGTTAACAAGTCTATTTTTAAGATACTTGGATATTTTTTGACTAAGGTTTTTATTACTATTACCAGTGAGAAGCTTCATTTTTTTGAATAAATTTATTTAATCATAATTATAGAAATATTTCTACCATAATCATTAAATTTATTTTTAATTGATCTTCTTGAGCTAAAGAAATTGTTTTTTTTTGGAAAAGTGTTTTTGTGTATAATTTCAATTTTTTTTACTTTCATGTTAATTAACTGAGATTTAATATAAGAGTTTAAACTAAAAAAAATTTTTTTTTTAAAAAATTTAAAAAATTTTATATTTTTTTTTGATTTTTGCAGAAATTTATTTAAAAAATCTTTTTTTACCTCATAATTTTTTATAGAAATACACGGACCCACAACAGCAATAAGATCTTTAGATTTTGAGCCTTTTTGATTTAATTTATTAATAGTTTTTCCAATTATATCTTTAAAAGCCCCTTTCCAGCCAGCATGTAAGGCAGCAATAATTTTTTTCTTAGGGTCAAAGATTAAAATTGGGGCACAGTCTGCAGTTAATATTCCTAATGCTAATTTTTTTCGATTTGTAATAAGGCCATCACCGATCCTTCTTATTTTAAAAATATCACGTACATTAATTACTTTGTTACTATGAACTTGATTTAAAAGGATTATATTTTGTTTGGTAGTATTAATTTGTTTTGCTACTTTTTCTAAATTTCGAACAACATTTTTTTTAAGATCTTTTGAGCCAATTCCACAATTCAAACTTTCATAAATTCCTTTGGAGAAACCTCCTTTAGAATTAAAGAAACCATGCTCAATTTCATCAAATTTATTTAATAACTTGGACTTAAACATTAAAATCCCATACTGAAATTATTTTGTCTATTTGTGACAAACATTACTTTAAATAGCTCGCCCATTTGTTGACTATCGATAAGTCTTTGAACTCTGTAATACAAATCTGTTTTTTGATGGAAGGTTAAATTTTTACTTAAAATTTCAGCTCTATGGAGTATTCCCATATTAATCAAAAACTTTCTTTGGGAAATAATTTTTATTTTATCTAACTTTTTATTAAACTTTTTTTTATAAAAATTGAAATTTAAAAGGTGCGTTATGTCTGATTGATATATATTTTTGAGAATATCTGTTTTTTTATGATTTTTAACACTTTGAACTGTATCCAGCATTTTTTTTCCTAAATATCCATAATCTATAATTAGAGCACCTCCATTATTTTTCTTAATTATTTTTGAAATTTCACTAATTTTTTCGTTAGATCTTGGCGAAAATTCTATAAATTTTTCATTCTTTTGAACCTTCTCACCTAAATTTTTTTCTATTTCGTGAAATTTTATTTCTTCATCTTTAAATTCATATTTGTCTTTATTTTTAACTACATATCTTTCGTACCATGCTTTACCCAATTTCTTATATTGCTTTACTGGTAAAGCATCAAAAAATTCATTTGCAATTATTATTGTAGGAAAGCTTTTTATTTTGTTTAGTTTATCAATCCACTTTATTTTAAATAATCTATTTTTTTTCTTTTGTATTTTCATTAATTGTGGACTTTTTTCTAAAATATAAAATTCACAACTTTTTTTAAATATTTCAAAATTTTTTAATGACTTATTAATTTGAAACATCATTTCCCCAGTACCAGCTCCAAGCTCTATGATATTAATTTTCTTTGGTTTTCCTAAATTTTCCCAAAATCCAACCAACCAAATTGATATCATCTCTGAAAATAGTACTGATATTTCTGGCGCTGTAATAAAATCACCTTTGTTTCCAATAGGATTATTTTTCATATAGTAGCCATTGCTTTTGTCATACAAAGAATGTTCTATAAATTTATCTAATGAAAATTTATTTTTTCTCATATTTTAGAAAATATAAATATATTCCCATTAAGAACGTAAATATGCTGATTACTTGACCCATTGTAAAATTGAATATAATAAATCCAAGTTGCGGGTCAGGCTCTCTTGTAAACTCAACTAAAAACCTAAATAAAGAATACAAAATCAAAAAAATAGAAGATATTAAACCACTTTGTCTTGATAGATTTTTATACAGATAATTTAATATTAAAAATAATAATATTCCCTCTAAAAATGCTTCATAAAGTTGAGAAGGATGTCTATTTAAGCTATCAATCTTTATAAATTTAACAGACCATATCACATCTGTTTCTCTTCCAAAGAGTTCTGAATTAATAAAATTAGAAATTCTTCCAAGAAAAATTCCTATAGGAGCTGTTACCGCAACTAAGTCTAAAAAGTAAAACGGCGAACTATCTCTATTTTTACAGAAAATTATTGTTACAATTATAATTCCAATTAAAGCCCCATGAAAAGACATTCCTCCATTCCAGATCATGAGTATCTCTAAAGGATTATTAATATAGTACTTAAAATTATAAATAATTACGTAACCTAATCTTCCACCTATAATTATTCCTATAATTATGTATGTTATGTAGTCATCAAATGCGTTCTTTAATTTAGGATCTTTAATTAAAAATCTATTGCAATAGAACCAACCCAAAATAAGACCAATAATATAAGCTAACGAGTACCATCTAATTTCAAAAGAAAATACTTGAAAAGCTACAGGATCAAAATTATTGATAAACATTATTATTAGATATTATAAACAATAAAAATTAAGTAATTAATTATTATGTCAAAATCAAGGTTTGTATTTGATAAATTTGCAAAACTTTTAGAACAGGGTCTTGTAAACTATAAAGATCTCAGTGATGAAGTTATAAGCATTCTAAAATCTAAAAGAGATGAAATAGTATTTAGAATGAAATTAGCTAGTAAAGAAGAAATAGATATTCTTAACAAACGAATAAGTAACCTTGAAAAAAAAATTGATCAGTTAAGCAAAGTTAAAAAAACAAAGAAAACTAAAAAGGCAAAGAGATAGCAACCTCTAAACCACCAAACTTAGATTTTGCAAATGTGATATCTCCACCATGAGATTTAACAATATCTGAAGCTATTGATAGACCAAGTCCAACACTTGATTTTTTTTCAGATCGACTTTTATCTATTTTATAAAAAGGTTTAGTTATATTTTCGTATTCTTCTTGAGGTATCCCAGGCCCATCATCTGAAATAGCTATAATTATGTTGTCTTGCTGCTTTTCGATTTTGACTTCTACTTTTTTTGCAAATTTTAACGAATTTTCAATTAAATTATTTATACATCTATTAATTAAGTTTTTTCTTCCATTATAATAAATCCTATCATTAAAATCTTTAATGATATTTGGGTTTTCATACTTATTTATTAAATTTGAAATTTGCTCTGAAATATCAAAGGTTTCAGTTTTATCTTTTGCACCTGTGCTTGCAAATTGAAGATATTCATTTAACATTTTTTCCATTTCGTCTACATCAGATGAAAGTTTTTGCGATAAATTTTCATCTTTGATCATTGCTAGCTGTAGTTTTATTCTAGTTAAAGGAGTTCGAAGATCGTGGCTTATACCAGACAGCATTTCTGATCTTTGATTTAAATGCCTTAAAATTCTTTTTCGCATTTTATCAAATTCTTGTCCTGCTTTTCTTATTTCTAAAGCTCCAGAAGGTCTAAATTCTTCTAGATCTTCTCCTTTACCGAATTTTTCTGAAGCTTCAGCTAGTTTAATAATTGGTCGTGTCTGGTTTTTTAAAAAGATGATTGCAATCATTATCATTAAAAACGCTGGCAATGTAATCCACAACCCAAAAAGTCTTGCAGAGCTAGTAGTTAGACGGTCTCTTGGTATATAAAATTGGAAATAACCATCTCCATATTTTATTCTTAAGTCTATCACATCTTTAAAGTTGGTCGTATTAAACCAATAAATTAAATTTTTGTTTTTTAATTCACGTCTTAAAGATCTATCAACAGGACTAAACCATCTCTCAGGAACATTATCAGGTATAATTTTTTCCTTTTCATATTTTATATTGAAACCAAGATGATCTTTAAACAGAACAATAATAAAGTCTTTATTTGTTTCATCATTATCATATGCATCTACAAAAGTTTTTACCTCAGACACAAGAGCTCTTGTCATACCTGAGTTAGTTTTAATCCAGAGACTATCAAAAAAAACTACAGAAATAGTGATCTGCAAAACAACAATTGGGACAGCGACTATTAATAATCCTCTGTAAAATAATCTTTTAGGAAGTAAATTTTTTATGTAATTACTCAATCCAAAGAACATATCCTTCTCCTCTTATTGTTTGAAGATATTTAGGACTTTTAGGATTCTCTTCGATCTTTTTTCTTAATCTTGTAATAATTACGTCTATAGATCTTTCCTTATCAAGGTCTATAAAATCCCCTATTTCATCTCTTTTGAAAATTTTACCAGGAGAATTAATCATTTTTTCTAATATTATTTTTTCTGTATTATTAATTTTTAAACTCTCATTTTCTCGATAAATAAATAATTTATTAAGATCAATTTTTATACTTCCAAATTCTATTACTCTTTTTAAATCATCTTTTTTTGTTTTTGCTAAAATATTATCAATACGAAGAACTAATTCTTTTGGTTCAAAAGGCTTTGGTAAATAATCATCAGCGCCAATCTCTAGTCCTTCTACTCTTTCAGAGGCCTCGCCTTTTGCTGTAAGTAATATAATTGGTGTATCAATTCTTTTTTTATTTTCTGATGTAAATTCAAGACCACTTTTACCTGGCATCATTATATCTAAAACAATTAAATCAAATTTAATTATTTTTACTTTTTCTAATGCGTCTTCTGCACTATTTGCTGTGGATACTAAATAATTATTTTGATCTAAATATTGCTTAACTAATTCTCTTATTCCATCATCATCATCTACAATTAAAATATGAGCTTTAAAATTTTTCATTTATTATTTTTTTCAATACATTGTCAAAACTTACTACCTCATTTGAGTCTGAATTTAAAAATGCTCTATAAAGCCTTTTCTTTTGAATACTAAATATTTCATTAAATAATTTAATACCCTCTTCTGTTAAGTAGACATGCTTAATTCTAGTATCATTCTCGTCTTTTTGATAATTAATAGCATTTAACTTGATTAAATCTTTTAGAACTCTGTTTAAGCTTTGTTTAGTAACCTTCAATTTTTTTAATAATTCAGAAATAGTTATTCCTTCATATAAAGAGATGAGATGAATTACTTTATTGTGAGCAACACCAATTGAGTATTTATCCAGGACAGTTTTTGCATCAGTAACTGTTTCTCTGTAACCCGTAAATATTTTCTCAATATACTGTTTGAGTTCGTGATCTTTTAAATATAAAAGTTTTTTCATATTGGTAAGTTATATTGACATATTATATATACAAATATATTTTTTAAAAAAAATTTTTTATTCAAATGATACCTTACGATAAACGCTCTGGAAAAATTTGGTACAACAACGAACTTGTTGATTGGCAAGATGTCAAAGTTCATGTTTTAAGCCATGGCCTTCATTATGGTAGCTGTGTTTTTGAGGGAGAAAGAGTTTATGATGGTCAAATTTTCAAATTAGAGGAACATACAGATCGTTTTTTTTATTCTGCAAAAAGAATGGGTTTTGAAATTCCTTACTCAAAAGAAGAAATTAATAAAGCAAGCAATCAAATTATTTCTGCTCAAAATGTTCAAAATGGATATGTACGACCAGTTGCCTGGAGAGGAAGTGAAATGATGGCTATTTCAGCTCAGCAAACTAAAATTCATGTAGCAATAGCAACCTGGGAGTGGGGCTCTTATTTTGATCCTAACTTAAAAATTAAAGGAATAAAATTGAATATTTCAAATTGGAGAAGACCAGCGCCAAATACAATTCCTTGGGATACTAAAGCAGCAGGTTTATATATGATCTGTACTTTATCAAAACATGAAGCTGAAGCTCAAGGATATACAGACTCATTAATGCTCGATCATGAGGGAAATATTGCAGAGGCAACAGGTGCCAACGTTTTTTTTAAAGACAAAAATGGTGAATTGCACACACCAATACCAGATTCTTTTCTAGACGGTATTACAAGAAGAACAGTTATTGAAATTGCTAAATCAAAAAATATTAAAGTTAATGAGAGAAAAATTAAACCTGAGGAAATGTCAAATTTTGTTGGGTGTTTTTTAACTGGTACTGCTGCAGAAGTTACACCTGTGTCTCAAATAGCAGATAATAACTTTAAAGTTTGCGATGTGATAATTGATTTATCTGACAGCTATCAGCAGTTTGTGAGGAAAAAAAGAGCAGCTTAGTCTTTGTTATCCTCTGATATGGCGTGGTCTATACCTTTTCTTAAATAATCATAACCAGTATAAAGAGTTAAAAAAGCAGAAAGCCATAACAAAATAATACCAATTGTTTGTGCGTTGTAATCTTGAAAGTTTATAATTCTATTTCCAGTATCACCCAAAAGTAAAAGTGAAATAGAAAACATTTGTAAAAATGTTTTAAGTTTTGCAAGATTTGAAACTGGTAATTTTATTTTTCCTTTTGCTAAAAATTCTCTCAATCCAGAAATTAAAATTTCTCTTGTTAAAATAATTATTGCAGCAATAACCTCATAATTCCTAATTGTTTGATCCATAACTAAAAGAATTAGAGCTGTTGCTACTATAATTTTATCTGCAATTGGATCTAATAATTCTCCAAGTTTAGATTCTTCCTTGTACATTCTCGCTAATAATCCATCTAGAAAATCAGTAAATGATGCGATTACAAATAGAGCAAAGGGGAGTATGTCTCCATAAAATCCAGGCAAATAAAAAGCAAAAACAAAAATAGGAACAATTATGATACGTCCTATAGTTAGATAATTTGGAAATTTAAATTTCATTCGTGAAAAAAGTTATATATTTTTTTTGCAACTTTTTCTTCAACTCCCTCTACTGATTTAATTTCATCCAAACTAGCAGACTCTACTGCTCTTGCTGAACCAAAATGGTTCAATAAAGCCCTTTTTCTTACAGATCCAATACCATCTATTTGATCAAGTAATGATTTACTAATTCCCTTCTTTCTTTTAGCTCTATGAGCACTTATTGCAAATCTGTGTGACTCGTCCCTTATTCTTTGAAGAAAAAATAAAGTAGGGTCATTTTTAGAAAATTTATATTCTTTTCCATTATGAAAAAATGTTTCATTTCCACTATTACGAAATTTACCTTTCGCAATTGCTATAATTGGTATGTCATGAAGCCCTAGTTCATTTAAACTTTCTCTTGCAACTGAATATTGACCTTTACCTCCATCAACAAGCACTAAGTCAGGGAATGTTAGATAATTATCTTTTTCTTGAACAGCTCTTTTAAATCGTCTGTTTAATACTTCTTTCATCATCCCATAATCATCTTGCTCATTTTTTTTATGCTTGATATTAAATTTTCTATATCTTTTTTTTATAAATCCCTCGTTACCATATGCTATTAGAGCCCCAACACTATTTGTCCCCTGAATATGGCTGTTATCATAAACTTCAATTAAATTTATATTTGTCTCTAAATTGAACTTTTTCGTTACTGCTTCAAATAGTTCTTTATTATTTTGACTTTCATATAGCTTTCTATTCAAGCTGTCTTTTGCATTTTTTATTGCCTGATTGATAACTTTTAGTTTTGTGCCTTTTTTAGCAATACTAATATTAATTTGTTTACCTTCTTTTTGACTTAAAGTTTTTTCAATTAAAACTTTTTCCTTTATTTCTTCTGATAATATAATTGCAGAAGGTACACTTTTGTTTTCATAAAATTGAGAAACAAATGAATTCAAAATTTCACTTAATTTTTCATCAGGATCGTGTTTTGGAAAAAAAGCTTGATTACCCCAATTTTGTTTTGAACGGTAAAAAAATACTTGAATACATGTTTTTCCTGACTCTTTATATCCAGCAATTACATCTGCTTCTACTAAATTTGCTTCATTAATTCTTTGAGAAGATTGAATGATGTTTAAAGCCTTAATTCTATCTCTTAAAATTACTGCCTTTTCAAAATCTAGCTCTTCACTTGCCTTTTCCATTTGAGTTGAAAGATTTTTTTGTATTTTCCTTGATTTTCCAGAAACAAATTCAATCGCATCGGTAACAGTTTGATCATAATCTTTTTTTCCAATATTGCCAACACAAGGACCAGAGCATCTTTTTATTTGATAAAGGATACAAGGTCTTTCTCTATTTTTAAAAACAGTATCATCACAAACTCGTAAGTGAAAAATTTTTTGTATCATTTTTATGGTCCAATTCGCTGAACCAGCAGAAGCAAATGGTCCAAAGTAAAAACCTTCTTTAGTTTTTTTTCCTCTATGCCTCTTTATTTGTGGCCATTTATCTTTGTTGCCAATAAAAATAAATGGAAATGATTTATCATCTCTCAATAAAATATTAAATTTTGGTTTAAATTTTTTAATTAGGTTTGCTTCTAAGAGTAAGGCTTCACTCTCATTAGAAGTAGTAGTTATCTCTAATTTTCTAGTTTGAGATAACATTCTTTCAGTTCTTATTATGTGGTTTTTTTCAGCTACATAACTTTTAAGTCTGTTGGGAAGGTTTTTTGCTTTTCCTACATAAAGTATTTCACTTTTTTCATTTAGCATCCTGTAGACACCAGGAAGTTTGGGAACTAAAGAAAGCTCTTTTTTTATTACTTCTTTTCCAATTTCAGAGCTTATCATGGCTTCTTTTTTTGGTAATTTGTATACCAACAGAGGAGCATTGTTTTAGAATTTCAAGTTTTTCAATTTTTAACATTATTTTTGCAATTCTTTGATCTTTAAACAATTCATCAAATACAGCCTCAGCCAACGTTTCAAGGAAGTTGTAATGTTTTTTTTTTACTAGTTTTGTAATTAATTTTACAATTGTTCCATAGTTTACAATTGATTTAATATCTTTATCACTTGAGGGTTTTTTATCCTCATAATCAATTTCAAGACTAAATTTTACTTTTTGAGGTTTTTCTTTTTCAAAATCATAATATCCAAGTTTTAAATTTAGTATTAATTCGTTAATAAGAATTTTTTTTTCGTAATTAAATAATGATTTGTTTTTATCAATATTAACAATATTAAATCTATTTTTTTTCATTCTTTACTCTTCATTATATCTGGTGTTTGCCAGTTTAAATTTTGTCCACTATCTATTGCTAAAATTTGACCTGTAATAGATCTGTTTTTAATAAAGAAGTCAACTGCATTACAAATTTGTTCAACATCTACTTGTCTTTTAAGAGGTGTTGCTAAATATTGTTTTTTAAAATGTTTTTCAGATTGCCTTTTATTTTTTATTGTTGGTCCAGGAGCTATTCCATTAACTCTTATATTTGGCGCTAAACTCATAGCACTTGTTTTAGTCAATGTATATAATCCTGTTTTGCTTATAGTATATGAAAAGAAATATGGTGTTAATTTAAATACTCTTTGATCAATTATATTAATTATATTGTTGTTATTTCCTTTTACATTTTTTGAAAATTCTTTTGATAAAAGAGCAGGTGTTCTTAAATTTGTTCTTAAATGATGACCCCAGCTATCAGTTGTAAAATTTTCTAATTTGTCATTCTCAAATAGCGAAGCATTGTTTATTAAACAATCAAAATATTTGAGTTTTGATTTTGCAAATTTTACAATTTTATTTACATCATTCTCTTTACTTAAGTCACCTTTTACTAAGAAGATTTTTGTTCCATTTTTTTCTAATTCTTTTTTTAAATTTTCAGCTTTTGTTTTTGATTTATTGAAATGAATTAATATTTCTTTATTTTTCCCTGATAATTTTTTTGCAATTGCAGCACCTATCCTGGTTGCTCCACCCGTAATGATTATTTTCCGTGCTTCCATTTTTTATCTCTTTTCTTTGTTACTTTTGTACCTGGCATACCCATGGTTGATCTACCTTTTGGATAAAGTTTATTTTTAACATCGTACTGTCTAATTTTTGGATTTAAAGTTATTTCAAGTTCAGTGCTTTCTAATTTCCTTATCTCATCTCTGATTTTTGCAGCTTCTTCAAACTCAAGATTTGAAGCTGCCTCTTTCATCTTCTTATCAAGAGCTTTTAAATGTTTTTTGAGATTTCCACCAATGTTTGATCCTTCGCTAATTTTTACATAGTCCTTTTCGTATACGCTTTCTAGAATATCGCTAATTTCTTTTTTTACTGATTTAGCATCAATCTTATGTTTCTTATTATATTCTAATTGGATTTGTCTTCTTCTCTCTGTCTCTTTGATTGCTTTTTTGATGCTTTTAGTTTCTTTATCTGCATATAAAATTACTTTTCCCTCAACGTTTCTTGCAGCTCTTCCTATAGTTTGAATTAGAGAGGTTTCTGATCTTAAAAAACCTTCTTTATCTGCATCTAATATTCCTACTAAAGCACATTCAGGAATATCTAAACCTTCCCTCAAAAGGTTTATCCCGACCAAAACATCAAAAACACCCATACGGAGATCCCTCATTATTTCTATTCTTTCAAGAGTATCTATGTCAGAGTGGAGATATCTAACTTTTACTCCATTTTCATGAAGATATTCTGTCAAATCTTCAGCCATTTTTTTTGTTAAAGTAGTAACTAAAACTCTAAAACCATTTTCAATAACTTTTTTGCATTCATGCATTAAATCATCAACTTGATTTTTGGCTGGTCTTATGTCAACGATTGGATCAATTAATCCTGTTGGCCTTATTACTTGATCTATAAATTTACCTTTTGTTTGTTCAAGCTCCCAAGGACCAGGTGTTGCAGAAACAAATACAGTCTGTGTTCTCATCAGATCCCATTCTTCAAATTTTAATGGTCTATTATCCATGCACGATGGTAACCTAAAGCCATATTCAGCTAGGGTACTCTTTCTTGATCTATCACCCTTAAACATACCGTTTAATTGAGGTACAGTGACATGAGACTCGTCTACAAATACCAATGTATTATCAGGAAAATATTCAAATAATGTAGGTGGAGGTTCCCCAGGTTTTCTTCCTGATAAAAATCTTGAGTAGTTTTCAATTCCAGCACACGATCCAGTTGCTTCAATCATTTCAAGGTCAAACTTTGTTCTCTCTTCTAATCTTTGAGCTTCTAGTAATTTATTATCTGCTTTATGTTTTTTTAAAGTTATCTCTAATTCTTTTCTTATATTTATAACCGCCTGTTCAATTGTTGGCTTTGGAGTGATATAATGACTATTCGCATAGACTTTAATTAAGTTTAATTCTCTGACAGTATCACCTGTTAAAGGATCAAATTCTTCAATTTGTTCAAGCTTGTCCCCAAACAAACTTAATCTCCATGCTCTATCTTCTAAATGAGAAGGAAAAATTTCTAAATTTTCACCTCTTGCTCTAAATGTTCCTCTAAAAAAATTTTGATCATTTCTTTTATATTGAAGAGCAACTAAAGATTTAATTATATGTTCTCTATTATATTCATAGTTCTTTTGAAGCGTTAAAGTCATTTTGCTATAGGCTTCAACAGATCCAAGACCATAAATACAAGAAACACTTGCTACAATTAAAACATCATCTCTTTCCAGAAGAGATCTTGTTGCAGAATGCCTCATTCGATCTATCTGTTCGTTTATAGATGCTTCTTTTTCAATATATGTATCAGACCTTGGAACATAAGCCTCAGGCGTGTAATAGTCATAGTAAGAAACAAAATATTCAACTGCATTATCTGGAAAGAATGTTTTCATCTCACCATAAAGCTGAGCTGCTAAAGTTTTGTTGGGTGCTAAAATTAGCGCTGGTCTATTTGTTTCCTCAATAACCTTAGCCATAGTAAAAGTTTTTCCCGAACCAGTAACACCCAGTAAAACTTGATTAAATTCATTCTTTTTAGCACCTTGGACTAATCTTTTTATTGCTTCAGGTTGATCACCAGCAGGTTTAAAGTCAGATTTAATTTTAAATTTTTTCCCACCCTCTAGTTTTCCACTAATTTCAGGATTTTTGCTTTGTATATCTGTAATTAAATCTTGATAAGTATTTTGCATATATTAAACAGCGTATTAAAATAAATTATTATTTCAATGAGCATTATATCAGACACGCTAAAAAGAATTAAACCCTCACCAACAGTTGCAGTTACCCAAAAAGCAAGAGAACTTAAAGCTGCTGGTAAAGATGTAATAGGTCTTGGTGCTGGAGAGCCTGATTTTGATACACCTGAAAATATTAAAGAAGCAGCAATAAAAGCAATAAAAGATGGAGATACAAAATATACAGCAGTTGATGGAACCCCTGCTTTAAAGAAAGCGATTTCAGAAAAATTTAAACGAGAAAATAATCTAGAATATAACATTGATCAAATTACAGTTGGAGCTGGAGGAAAGCACGTCATTTACAATTTAATGATGGCAACACTTAATAAGGGCGATGAAGTAATTATCCCAGCACCTTATTGGGTTTCTTATCCAGATATTGTTTTATTAGCAGGCGCAAATCCAGTTGTTATAGAATGTCCAGAGGAGCAAGGTTTTAAACTTACTGCTAAGGATTTAGAAAGCTCAATCACCAATAATACTAAATGGTTGATTTTGAACTCTCCATCTAATCCAACGGGAGCTTGTTATACAGAGCAAGAAATAAAAAATTTAGCAATGGTTTTAAGAAGAAATCCACATGTGAATATATTAAGTGACGATATTTATGAACACGTTATTTATGAGGGATTTAATTTTTTCACAATTGCTCAAATTCCTGAACTAAAAAATAAAGTTGTTACTATGAATGGTGTAAGCAAATCTTATGCAATGACTGGTTGGAGGATAGGGTACGCCGCAGGTGAAAAAGAAATAATTAAAGCAATTTCAAAAATTCAATCACAATCTACAACAAATCCATCATCAATAAGCCAGGCGGCAGCTGTTGAAGCCTTAAATGGAACACAAGATTTTATACCTACAAGAGCCAAAGCATTTCAGGAGAGGAGAGATTTTGTTGTTAATTCTTTAAATGCAATAGATGGAATTAGTTGTTTAAAGCCAGATGGTGCGTTTTATGTTTTTCCTAGCTGCAAGGGTTTAATTGGAAAAAAAGATAAAAATGGAAAAAAAATTGAAAACGATACTGATTTTACTCAGTCTTTGTTAGAAAATAATAATGTTGCAGTAGTGCAGGGGTCTGCATTTGGATTAGAAGGTTTTTTTAGAATTTCTTATGCAACTTCTATGGAAAATTTAGAAAAGGCAATGAGTAGAATTAAACAGTTTTGTGAAAATTTAAATTAATTTTCTAAATGAAATCATTGAATATCGTAGTTGTTGGTTTTGGCCTCATAGGACAAAGACATTGCGAAATCATAAATAATCAAAAAAATATTAATCTCTCTGCAATTGTAGAAAACAATTTAGAAAAAAATTTTTCTAACTTTAATTGTAAAAATTATTCATCAATCAAGAGTATGCTTTCTGAGCATAAACCAGATGGAGCAATTATTGCTTCACCATCTAATATGCATGTTGATCATGCTTTAGAGTTAATTGAAAATGACATCCCTGTATTAATTGAAAAACCTATTTCACACTCTTTAGATAATGTTGAAAAATTAATTAAACTTGCCAAAAATAAAAGTATCCCAATTTTAGTAGGACATCATAGAAGATATAACGAAATAATTACCTCTGCTAAAAAAATTCTAGATGAGGGATTGATTGGAAATATAAGGTCTGCAATGTCTATGTGCTGGTTTTATAAACCAGATAATTATTTTGATATTGCTCCTTGGAGAAAAAAATTAGGCGCAGGGCCTATTTCAATAAATTTAATTCATGATTTAGATCTTCTAAGATATTTCTGTGGCGAGATTGAAAGCGTTCAGGCCTCTATAAAAAAATCTGTAAGAGGTTTTGAAAATGAGGATAATGCATCAATATTATTGAATTTTAAATCAGGAGTTATTGCAACGATGAATATTTCAGATAGCATAGTTTCTCCTTGGAGCTGGGAAATGAATTCTAATGAAAATTCAGATTTTCCACAAACAGGTCAAAATTGTTACTTCATAGGAGGATCAAAGGGTTCCTTGTCTATTCCAGATTTAAAAATATGGAAACATGAAAATAAACCAGATTGGCTAACTCAATTCAAAACAGAAAAACATGATTTTAAAAACAATCAACCACTTGAAACTCAATTACAACATTTTGCTAAAGTTATTCAAAAAATAGAAGAGCCAAGGGTGTCCGCTGAAGAGGGATATAAATCTTTACAAGCAATTGAAGCAATTAAAGCCTCATCAGAGCAAAAAAAAATAATAGTTTTATAAAAATTACTATTTTGCTTACTAATTTTCTCCAAAGTAAACTTGCTTCAGTAGACTTTTGCATTTAACTTTCTGAAAAAATAAAAACTTAAATGAGAGGAAATCACATGTTTTTAAAATTAAAAAAAACACTTTTAACTGCCGCATCAGTTTTAATGTTAGCAGTCATAAGTGTTACACCAGCTTATTCAGCTAAATTAAAACTTACTATGGCAACATCTGGATCTGAAACAGATGCTCGTTCAGTTGCAATAGCAAATGTAATGATACCAATGATATCAGATTTTGCTGATGTTAAAATTGGATATAACTCGACTATGTTCGATCAAGGCACAGAGCTTGATGCAATCAGTAGAGGAAACTTAACAATGTCAATCACTTCTGCGCAAGAATTGGCTCAGTTTTTTCCAGAATTTTCTATTTTTGCAACAGGTTATGTTCATCAGGATGCAGCTCATCAAGTTAGAGTATTTAATAACGAGTTAATGAATCCTTTTAAGAAAAAAGTTGAAGATGAATTAGGTGTGAAACTTTTGTCAGTAATGTACTTAGGAAAACGTCATGTTAACTTAAGACAAACTAAAGATGAATTAACAGTTAAAACTCCTGCAGATTTAAAAGGTGTAAATTTAAGAATGCCAGGAACAGATGCTTGGCAATTTTTAGGTAAAGCACTTGGTGCTTCACCAACTCCTCTAGCTTTTAATGAGGTATACACTGCTCTTCAAACTGGTGCTGTAGATGGACAAGATAATCCATTACCAACAGTTGTTGATAAGAAGTTTTATGAAGTAACTAAGCAAATTATTCTTACTTCACATTTAGTTGATTTAAACTATATAGCTTTTTCAAAAAAAACTTGGGATAAGTTATCTGGTGACCAAAAACTAAAAGTGCAACAAGCAGCAGATGCAGCAGCATCTTGGGGTAGATTAAGACAGCTACAATTAGAGAATGGTTTAGCTGATTTTGTAAGATCACAAGGTTTAGAAATTTACGAACCAGATTCAGCTGCTTTCAGAAAACATGTTCAAGCACAATATGTTGGAAGTGAGTTTGCAAAAAGTTGGCCAAAAGGGGTTCTTGAGAAAATCAACTCTTTAGGTAACTAAAAAGTTTTTGAAAAATTTATTTCAAAAACAAATTAATGAAATAATAAAAATAATTGCCGCCACTATGTTGGCGGCATTATTTATTACTTTTCTCTTACAAATTTTTTCAAGATACGTTTTAAATTCACCTTTTGGTTGGACTTTAGAATTATGCAGAATTCTATGGGTATGGATTGTATTTTTTTGTTGTGCTTTTTTAGTTAAAGAAAAAGATCACGTTAAGTTTAATCTTCTTTATTCAGCATCATCCAATAAGGCAAAGTTTATAATGTCAATTATATCTTGTTTGGCAATAGTTGTGATACTAGGTTGGGCATTAATTCCAACAATCGATTACATCGATTGGATGAAAATGAGAAAAACTTCAACCGTCAGATTTCCATTAACTGGAGAAAAAATTAGGTTAAATTATATTTTTTCAATTTATGGAATCTTTATGATTTCTGTTATTGGATATTATATTTGGAAATTAAAAAATCTTATTCAAAATGGACCAGAGGAAAACGATAAAAGTAAATTACGAACTATAATAAAATACTAAATTAATGAGTTTTGAGCTAGTAATTTTCTTAATAACTTTATTTGGGCTAGCTGGAATAGGAACACCTGTAGGATATTCAATAATCGCATCCTCCATAATGTATTTTACTTTTGGAGATATGGATGTTGCGCTAGCAGGTGAAAAAATTCTTCAAGGTTTATATAAATCATTTGTATTATTAGCTGTCCCATTATTCATAACAGCAGCAAACATAATGAATGTGGGAACTATAACAGATCGTTTACTAAGTTTCTGTGTTGCCGTTGTAGGAAGATTTAAAGGAGGATTAGGACATGTTAACGTTGTGGCCTCTTTAATTTTCTCTGGAATGTCAGGTTCAGCCGTAGCAGATGCTGCTGGAATTGGAAAAATAATTATTGGAATGATGACCAAAAATGGTCGTTATACCAAAGGATATGCAGCTGCAATAACTGCAGCTTCAGCAACAATTGGTCCAATAATACCTCCTTCCATCCCAATGGTTTTGTATTCCGTAATATCTGACACCTCTATTGGATACTTATTCTTAGCAGGAATTGTTCCTGGTTTAATTATGGGGTTAGTTTTAATGATCATGAATACTATAATTTCACATAAAAGAAATTTTGTAACTGAGAAAGCAGTACCACTAAAAAAACTACCTAGAACAACTGTTCGTGCTTTTCCTGCTTTATTAATGCCAGCAATATTATTGTATGGTATTTATGGAGGCGTCACTACACCTACAGAGGCAGCAGCGATTGCTGCTTTGTATGCATTATTTTTAACCGGAGTACTTTATAGATCAGTAACATTTCAGTCCCTATATAAAATTTTTGTTGATAGTGCCCGATCTTCAGCTGCAGTTGGAGTTGTTATTGGTGGTGCTTTTATTTTGAATTATATTGTAATTAGTGAAAACATTCCTGGTATTCTCACAGCATTTCTTCAAGGTATTGATGTTAGTCCTTTAGTTTTTTTAATTTTAATTAATATTTTAGTTTTATTATTGGGATGCTTCTTAGATGCAACAACAATAATTTTAGTAATTGTTCCACTTTTTATTCCTGTTTGTAAAGCTTTAGGAATTGATTTAATTCATTTTGGAGTTCTTGTTGTTGTAAACTCAATGATTGGTCTTATTACTCCACCTTATGGAATACTATTATTTGTGATTAATGCTGTTACAGGAATATCTTTAAAAGAAATAATTTCTGAGATTTGGATGTTTATAGGTGTTTTAATTTTAGCACTTATTGTAATGATGCTTTTTCCAGAATTAATTCTTTGGTTACCAGAAATTTTTGGTTACAAGGGATAAACTATACCAAACCTAATCTTACAACAGATTTTGCTGCATCAACCATTGCACCTTTTGCTGGTTTAAACTCCATTCCCAATAATTCCTCTGAATATTTTGTATCCGGTTCCATAGTAATTTCTAAATCTGGAATCATTGTTTTGGCGCTACTATCAATCATACTTATTAATTTTACCATAAAATTTGGCAATTCTTTTTTTGGAAGTTTTTTAGCATAGTCAGGCAGTGCTTCTGCCATAATATTGGATAATTCAATAAGGGTTTTTACTTCTTTACCAATAATCAATCTTCTCCCAGCAACTTTGTTATTACCAATACAATTCACGTGTGCCTTAGCAACATCTTTCACATCTGAAATTAATATTCCCCATTTAGGAGCGGCAGGAAATTTACCTTTTAAAAATTGAGTTACATATTCAATTGAAGTTCCACCTTTTTTATCTAGCGCGTCACCAAAAACACCACCAGGATTAATTGTTGTTAATTTATTTTTTAAACCTTTACTTTCCATAATTTCCCAAGCTGATTTTTCTGCTAAAGTTTTTGATAAAAAATAATCATTTACACCTTCCACCCAATTTTCATCACTCCAATCTTTCTCCCCAAATGTATAAGGGTTAGATCTATTTTGCTTTCTAAACATTGCTGCAATTGAAGAGGTGACTATTATTTGTTCGACATTCGCATTTATACCTGCATTTAATACTCTTAAAGTTCCACCTTTAGCTACAGGGACTAGTTTTTGTCTATCTTTTGATACTTTTATTGGAAAAGGAGATGCAACATGCATAATATATTTACAACCGCTTGCTGCCTCATTCCAACCTGTGTCATTTAACAAATCTAATTCAACAAATGACAATTTATCTAAGGGGATTTTTTGATTTTGAAGCGTTTCTTTTGTTGATTGTATTAATTCTTTGTTTCTTACAGTTCCCAAAACCTCATAGCCTGAATTAAGTAATTCTATAGCTATATGTTTTGCTATCCATCCACTAATTCCAGTTAATAATACTTTATCAGACATAATTTAATGAGATAAAAATTTTTCAGCCTCTAGCGCTGCCATACAACCCATTCCAGCTGCAGTAACAGCTTGTCTATATGTTTTATCTTTAACATCACCCGCAGCATAAACGCCAGGTACATTTGTTGCAGTAGAGTCTGGCTTAGTAATTAAATAACCTTCTTTATCCATATCTAATTGATCTTTAAATAACTCTGTTGCTGGGTCGTGTCCAATAGCAATAAATAAACCATCAATTTTTAAATCGGTTATTTCTTTTGATTTCAAATTTTTAATTTTTATTCCAGTAACGTTTTTTGGATCTTTGTCTCCAATAACTTCCTCAACAACAGAATCCCAAATAATTTCAATCTTTTTGTTTTCCATTAATTTTTTTTGAAGCATTTTTTCTGCTCTTAGAGAGTCTCTTCTGTGAATTAATTGAACTTTTGATGCAAACTTAGTTAAAAACATTGCCTCCTCAACTGCTGCATTCCCACCACCAACTACTGCAACAGTTTTATCTTTAAAGAAAAAACCATCACATGTTGCACATGCCGAAACACCAAATCCTCTAAAATTTTGTTCAGAGTCTAGTTGTAGCCATCTTGCTTGTGCTCCTGTTGAAATTATAATTGAGTCAGCTGTATACTTTTGGCCGCTATCTCCTATAGCTTCAAATGGAGATTTTTTAACATCAACCGATTTAATATGATCTTGTATCATTTCAGTTCCAACTGCTTCAGCTTGGCCTCGCATTTGATCCATCAACCAAGGTCCTTGAATTACATCTTTAAATCCAGGATAATTTTCAACGTCAGTTGTAGTTGTTAATTGACCACCTGGTTGCATGCCATGAACTAATATTGGTTTTAACATTGCTCTTGCAGCATAAACGGCGGCAGTATATCCGGC